>JBQVMC010000150.1:0-1649 GCA_052361145.1 Methanosarcinaceae archaeon | reverse complement strand
GCGTGATCCCGCGAAGTCAGGAGGTCGAGCGTCCGCTCCGCACATCCTGTATCGACGAGGATAATCTCAAGAACTGGTTTGTCATGCGACATTCTCAGACCTTCAATCGTGTCACAAGCCCTTATCCGCCCACCCTCCAGTATCGCGGCATTCGAGCAGACCTTTTCGACCTCTGCAAGGTCGTGGGTATTTAAAAATACGGTCATGCCCTCATCTTCCGAGAACCTGAGTATCAGGTCCCTAACAATCATCCTGGACCCAGGATCGAGACCGGATGTGGGCTCGTCAAGGAAGAGGATTTCAGGATCGTGGATCATCGCTTTTGCAAGCCCGAGTTTCCGCTTCATGCCGGTTGAGAACCTGCCGACTTTCTCGTTCCTGCGGTCAGAAAATCCTGCGAAATCGAGAAGCTTCTCGATCTTCTCAACTCTATCCGACTCAAGAACTCCGTAGGGTTGTGCGTAGTACAGCAGGTTCTGGTATGCGGACAATCGCTCGTATAACCCGTTATTCTTCAGGAAAAACCCGGTGCTCCGTAGATAACTATTCAAATCATCGGTTTCCTCTCCGAAGATCAGCACTTTCCCTGACGTCGGCTTCAGGAAACTGAGCATGATCCGCATCGTTGTCATCTTGCCTGAACCGTTCGGACCGAGATATCCAAATATCTCACCTTTACGTACCTTAAAATGTATTTTATCGAATACGGGCGATCCGTTGAAACTCTTTGCCATGCCCTGTATCCCGACCGCGTTCATATAGCACACCTCCCGCGGTTCTGTTCAACATGTCTCATATCTGGTCTTGTGCTCAAGACATCCACAAGCGATGGCAGTTTTCGCAGCCGGATGATCCTTGATGCTTTTTCGTTCTTCATCTTTTACACTTTCTTTGTTCGGACTGGTCGTTTTATCGACATATATAATGATATGCGTGTAAGTAATGATACTTAAACCTTCCGATTAATCGAAAAGTGTTGTGGTGACTGGCGCGAACCTAACCGATCCGGTCAGCAGGTGGGTGCGGTTGCAGGCAATCGCATTCACCCCCCACCATACCTGCAATCTCCTGCAACAAGATTCCCTGCGCAGCACACCATCCGTCCTGCGCTCCTGTGAGCGTCACGCCGACCATGTCCATGTACTCGTTGCCAGACCACCCGTAGACCCACCACGTGTTCTCTCCGGTAAGCTCGATGCGAACCGATACTTCCGCATCAGGGAGGGCCGTGTAATTCGCATAGATGCGGCTCTCGTATTCATAACATGCAGGACGCGTCCAATCTTCAGGATACGGCATCCTGTAAACCAAACGGGTCAGGTTGTACTTCTGAAAGAGCATTGCAAGCTGTCCCAAAACTTATTTCATTATATATTTCGGCCATATTTTATCCCAATTGAGCAATTATTGATTTTAATTTAACATCATTGGCCTAGATGGGATAGACATCATATGATTTGTACACATGCTTTTATTTTTGGGACAGCCTGTAAGGGACAATTTTTCCAGAAAAAGACCGCTGAAATACTGTCAGCATATTTTGGCGTTGAATTCCAATTCATTGGTGTTCGATTAAGAGATGAATCGTGATAAATAGCATACATTCATCAAATTGATACAAAAGTATGGGAATGAAAAAACCAACAACA
>JBQVMC010000149.1:0-1827 GCA_052361145.1 Methanosarcinaceae archaeon | reverse complement strand
CTGCACACTTCGTGCTGGCTTCTTTTCTTGGAATATTGTGGTCTTTTACGAAATTGTTTACTTAAGCCCCTTTTAGAAGAAAGCGGTTCAACGTTCTAGGTGCGTTAAACGCTGACTCATGAATTAATTACTGTTACAAACGATATGTACATCAACGCTCAGGGTTTTTGTAATCTATTGTGGCGTATTTTATACCTTGACACAAGAGTCCCTATCACTCTTTTTTTTGGACAATGCCAGATACCAGAAGGATACCAACCATAAACAAGAACTTGACTCTTTGCTCACATTACGGTTTCAGAGGTTTGAAAAATCTCAAGTTGTGGCGGTGTGAAGTATATGCTGGTTTTAGTTTGCACAAAAAATATAAACAAAGTATGGGCCCGCTGAGATTCGAACTCAGGACCTCCGCCGTGTGAAGGCGACGTCATAACCAGCTAGACCACGAGCCCACATTTCAATGTACAACTCCAAAAATACATATTGATTAGTGAAGTGAAGTGCACTATAATACGATTAGTTGCCTATAAATATATTGGGTCGTATCCCTGAATCGATGACAAAATTTGAATATACTACTCCTCGTGTATAATTTGGAACTTTTGTACAAAAATACTGGGCAATTTATTAATATATTCATCTAAATTGATGAAGAAAGACACTTTTTAATATATTCCGTATAAACGGATCATGGCAAAAAAGATTCACCGCAGGGGGACTTATTTTTCTCTGCTTGCCTCTGATCTCTGCGGTTTTCAAAACCATTCCGGAAGATAATAAAAAGTCTCTTTAATTTGGTAATGGTAATGGTAATGGTAATATTAATAGTAATAGTAATAGTAATAAATTAAATACACATTTTTAACAGGAATTGTCACAATGCAGCAACTTAACGCAAAAAATGAAGAGTATAAGAACCGATTACTTGATCATATCAAAAGAAGAGCTGTTAGCATAGGTAAAGTGAAATTGACATCGGGAAAGACAAGCGATTTTTATGTAGATGCTAAAATGGTTACTTTAGATCCTGAAGGGGCTTTTTTGACGGCCATGGTTTTGATTGATATTTTGAGAAACGAAGATGTTGATGCAATTGGTGGGATGACTATGGGTGCTGATCCTATTGTTGGAGCACTTGCAGCAATTAGCTATGTAGAGAATGTCCCGATCAAAACGTTCATTATTAGGAAAGAACCTAAAAAGCATGGAAAGCAAAAATGGATCGAAGGACCATTGTCAAATGCTTTGAAGATTGCTGTTATTGATGATGTTACAACTACTGGAAAATCATTATTACAATCGATTGAGGTAATAAAAGAAGCAGTTGATTGTGAGATCGTGAAGGTTATTTCGTTAGTAGATAGATCAGAGGGAGCTAAAGAAATACTTAAAAATGAAGGGTTTGAATTGATATCAATCTTTAATCGGAGAGACTTGTTAGGTGATTGAAAACAATATAGATCAACTCGCTGTGAGATTTAAGCAAGGTATTGGCATTGGTATTGTATATAAATGAGTACAAAATTGACCTTAAACCCCATATATCCATTGATCATGAAGATTTGTATTTGTATATCTTAAATTCTGTGTGCAGAATTCAAATATATATGAATTGAAAACCAATGCGACCGCCGTCAGGCGGCATTTTCCATAATATACTATAATAAAGGATCAAAATCATTTATCGATATCTTTGGCAAGATGGAATGCACATCCGATAATGGATTGACCGGTCACTAAAAGTATTGTCTATATACCGAGTCAGTACACCTTTATGTTTGGTGCCAAGCGGTTGGTTTAACGAGTTCATTATGAAAACAGCGCGAC
>JBQVMC010000148.1:0-1967 GCA_052361145.1 Methanosarcinaceae archaeon | reverse complement strand
GGTGCGCGTTCCCATGTGGTTATTTGATTTTGGAACGCGCTGCGAGGGTTAGGGCAAGGGCGGCGGTTAAGAGGGTGAAGGCGGGAGTGGAGTTGGGGTTTTCGGTTGATGTAGGGGAGTCTGGGGTGGTTGTTGTTGGGGGAGTGGAGTCGCCTTCGTAGTATTCGGTGGAGATGTAGGGGTAAGCTATTGTGAAACTACTATCTGCAACGGATCCAGTTACATCGGGCAAAAGTATGGAATAATGAATATCTATTGGAACCGTACCACCAGCCCACTCATCAGTTGGTTTTAGTACCCATTCGAATGTATGTGTTTCGTTTGCTTTATAAATTTTTGAAAAATCTTGGTTGAAATCTCTCCTTCCCTCTACATTATCGAAATGTGTATTATCAATTAAACATAGCCTAATATGTAATTTACACTCTTGGTACATTGTCGCATCCACTCGAACTGAAAACGGCTCACCAATTCTCAACACAGTTTTTGCAACTTCCCCACGCGGCAATAGTTCACCGTTATAGTATAAATCCATATTACCATAGGGACTTTTTGCATCAACAATGCCTGAAAAAAGTATTAAGACCATTATTAATATAAGAAACATCAATTTTAATTTCATTTAGAATCTATCCTCCATATTCTGCTAAAAGATCCTCATATCCTGCTGATGTTTCAGTCATTCCACCAACTTTATCACCAACGCCTTTCGGACCAGGACCTACAATAGTAGCAGCGTATCCATCAAACCTAAATTCAATAACATTATTTTTTCCTAATAGTAAATCGTAGCCGTCACTGTCTTTTTTGAAGGGATGATACACATCTTCCTCCTGCCGTACATACGTCTGCCCCACATGCCCATAAAGCGGATCATAAATAACCTCATTATCACCATCAATTATCTTGAAATACTCATATTTCCCAATCACATCATACGTCCACACATTAACCGTGAACACCCAGTGCGGCGGAATCACAGGCAACCCTGAAGGAACCTGTTTCATAGCTTTCTCAATCCGTTTTGAAACCTGCATAGATGCTCTTTCACTCACTTCACCTACTACTTTATCTGTTGCATCATTCAGCATACCCTGAAGTTCAGTGTTGATCCCTTCAAAACACTTATCAATCATTTCACTATTGTCAATAATAACAACACTGATCCCTTCAGCCACACCAATTCTCACATCAGTATCCACACGATGCAACACAGCATCCATCTCATCCCCACTCACATCCATAAGGTTTGCATCAAAAATATATAACCGAATCATTTCAGAAATTTCACCAGAAAGTGCATCATTAGATGACATCTCAATTATTTTCTCATTTGAAAGTGTATCTAAAAACCCTGAAGTTACACACCGAACCTCATCGGAACTGATCCATCCGGAAACCACCGGATCATGTGATACCTGCCTGACAATTTCATTAGGTATATTGGACTTCATCTGGCTACTATAAACCTCTTTCAAATTGCCAATATTGGCATCCAGAAGACCCATATCAAACGACCCACTCAAATCACTCTCAAGAGCCTTGATCTCAGCACTCAGGTCAGAAATACTCTGGCTCATCATCTGCGTGGTAGCAGTTTTCACCAGATCACCGCTGCTATTGATCACGTCAGCAATCTCTCCTGCAAGATCTGATGAGAACACGCAGGTATTCCTGACACCAAGCGGAAAAATGGTAGCGCCACTTATCTCATCAGCCAGCCTTTGATTCGCCATCATATCAAACCCTTCATCATGATACAGGTAATCCGGATACTGTTCAACGATCAAGGTCATATTCTCTGTCCAGTTATATTTACCATATGGATTTCCTTTAATAACCATAGTAGACGTCATCCCCATCTCAGCCCCAAGCGCATTACCTGCCATTTCAAGAGCAGGATTGTTGAAAAACATTGATTCGGATGAACTTTTCTTGAACATCCCCGTATCAATACCTTTTTCCTC
>JBQVMC010000147.1:0-2178 GCA_052361145.1 Methanosarcinaceae archaeon | reverse complement strand
AATTCTCACTGTCGGTTCTGACGATAATGCTGAAAGCATGGCAATTACAAAAGCGGCACTTAAAGGAAAGGTGGAAGATGTATTTCCGCACATTAATTCACTTGATGTTGTCGCAAACCAGATATCGGGGATGGTTCTTGACTTTGGGGAGGTTCGGGTTGAGAAGATACATTCGATACTGATAAGGGCATATCCTTTCAAAGACCTTAAGATCGGGGAACTGTGGCGTGTTGTTAACCAGATTATTGATTACAGGATGGTATGGCATGAGGATGGTTCAAAATCGATAAGCCGCCGAAAAAAGAGCTGGCAATATTATTACAAGAACCTATCCATGATACCTGATGAAAAGAAGTACGAGATATACGATATTGTGACAGGGAAAACTGTTGGCGTGCTGGATGAGGCTTTTGTGGTTAATTTTGTTTCACCAGGTGCTGTGTTTATCACCAAAGGTGATATGTGGCGGGTTATTGAGATGAACGCTGAAAATGACCGGGACCGGATAAAGGTGGAGCCAGTAAAGGGTATGGGTGAAATACCAAGCTGGATAGGGGAGGAAATTCCTGTGCCGTACAATGTGGCGCAGGAGGTTGGTTCCATCAGGGGCAGGATTGCAGGTTTTATTCGCGACGGACTTTTGGATATAGAAATTGCACAACGCTTAATGGAAGTATATCCTATTGATAAGAAAACGGTTTTGAATGTAATTGAGCTCATACGCGAACATGTATCTAAAGGATATCCACTTCCTGACGATCGTACCATTGTCATTGAGGATGATGGGGAGGCTATCATTATCAATGCATGTTTCGGACACAATACCAATGAAACCATCGGAAAAGTGATCTCATCACTGCTTGGTGCACGTTTTGGCAGCAGTGTTGCACAGGAAGTAGACCCATACCGGATACGGCTGCAACTTCCACGAAAGATTCGACCGCAACTTGTTTTGGAACTTATACTTGGGATGGAACCTGATCATATTGCCCCTATCATTGAGATGACGCTTAAGAATACATCCCTGATGAAGTGGAAAATGGTTCATGTGGCAAGGAAGTTCGGTGCATTCAGTCTTGATATTGATTATGACCGTATCAGCATGAAAAAACTGCTTGAAATATATAAGGATACATCAATGTACGACGAGGTTATACGGGAGATATTCCACAAAAACCTGGATATTGGGAAGGCACGAAATGTGCTGCTCGGGATTATAGCTGGAAAGATCACAGTTGAGGTGTGTACGGTTTCCACTCCGATAGGATCAGCAGGTTTTGCTATGAGCCGCGATCTGGTGGCACCGGAGAAGGCTGATCGCTCAATCGTGTTGGCACTAAAGGAAAGGATCATGGATGACCGCATCATACTTTTTTGTGTAAATTGTAAGAAATGGGTGTCCCGCCGTAAAGTGAAGAACGTACCTGATGTGCCTGTTTGTCCCATATGTGAATCAAGAACCATAGCCGCTTTGAAACCGTGGGAAGAGGATGAGATCAAACTTGTACGAAAACAGGGTAAGGTTACGTCAAAGGAAGATATAAAACGCATCAAGAGGGTACATAGAAATGCCAATATCGTGCTCTCACAGGGAAAAAAGGCAGTTATCGCCCTTGCAAGCCGGGGGGTTGGACCAGATACCGCATCACGTGTGATACAGAAGATGAGAGTGAATGAGGAGGCATTCTATCGGGATATTATGGCTGCTGAGCGGAATTATGCTAAGAATAAGAGGTTCTGGGATTAGCGGGAAGTGCACAGTTCCAAGATACTGGCAGTTGATCCGAACTGGATTTCCTGGTTTTTCCAAATTGTCCTGTTAGCTTCACATATTTCATACTGGTAATAAGTGTCACAGTAGGATACTCCAAATGGAAGGAGTGGTATTTCTGCAACTCAATATATGATTTTCTTGTCATAAAGCGCCGCAGACGGCTATGGTGTTAATCTTTTTCACTCATATGTACAGGTGTACCTGTAATCGATTTCACATCGGATTTTTGTGATTTATGGGCATGGTGGTATGATCTTGTCTATGATTTGGTGTGAGTGAGCAACGCGCGCTTCGCGCGGACAAGTGGTGCGGTTTTGGTGATCTATGGGTGCGCGTTCCCATGTGGTTATTTGATTTTGGAACGCGCTGCGAGGGTTAGGGCAAGGGCGGCGGTTAAGAGGGTG
>JBQVMC010000146.1:0-2200 GCA_052361145.1 Methanosarcinaceae archaeon | reverse complement strand
CGGGTGCTGCGAGTATCGATTATCCTGACAAGATGGCATGTTGCGGAGCAGGCGGCGGGGTCAGGTCTGCGCTTCTTGACAAGTCACTTGAGATGCTGGAGCACAAACTATCGCGGATCCGGGATGCGGACGTTGACTGCATCGTGAATGCGTGTCCGTTCTGCCACCTGCAGTTTGACGGCGGGCAGATCGAGATTGAGGAGAAGCGCGGCACAGAATACAATATCCCGGTTCTGCACTATTCCCAGCTCCTGGGACTCGCATTCGGGTATTCGCCCGAAGAACTCGGAATCGACCTGAATCTTGTGACAAACGAGGAGTTTCTTCTGAAGCTGAAAGGGGATTAACAGCCCCGCGGACGGGCAGCACAGTCAGGTACACAAATTTAAGTATACGTTCTACCAAAATGTAATCAGAGGTTATGCACATGAAAACGATATCTGTCCGACTGCCAGAGCAATATCTGGATGGCATCGAAGAAGCATGCAAACTGGAAATTGTTGATAAGGGAACCATGCTTCGCAAACTCATCGGAACCGGGCTTCGAGAATACCGAACCAAAAAAGCACTGGAATTATACCGTTGCGGAAAAATATCCCTGTGGAAAGCAGCGAAGATGGCTGGGATGACCTACCGCGGTGCACTTGAGGAATTAAAGAGGTCAAACATTCCCTTTCGGTATGAAAAAGAAGATCTGGAGGCGGATATCAGGTGGGCTCTGTTAGAAGAACCGTTGTAAGCAATTCGGGACCGCTGATCCATCTTGCAAGGATAGATCGGCTGAATCTTCTCAAAGAGTTGTTTGGAACGGTAGTCATACCCATTGACGTTAAAATAGAGGTTGTGGACCGCGGGAAGGCAGAAGGGGCGGCAGACGCATTTCTGATAGAGGAGGAGATGAACGCTGGCTGGATCGTAATTGGAGAGACTGCCGCAAGCGAGAATGTAAAAGAAATTGCGGAGCACGTGGGCATAGATACTGGAGAATCCGCTGCAATACTGCTTGCAAAAAGAATGAAATGTCCGATTCTTCTCGATGATCTTGCAGCAAGGAGGTTTGCCGCTGGTCTGGGCATGGAGGTTGCCGGCTCGATCGGCGTGTTGATTCGATCTGTTAGGGATCAGAAGATGTCGAAGGGCGAGGCACTTATTGCGCTGGAAGGACTTGCACGGGTGATGTGGCTTAGTATCGATGTCTATGAGGATGCCCGAAAGGTTATTGAAGGGTTGTAGGGTGGATGGTGCTATATCCTGCGTCCTGCTCGAGAACCTTAAACAATTGACAGCTTGACAAAAGGAAAGCAGGTGAAAACATGAACAGCGAAAAGATTGGCGTATATCTCTGTAGATGCGGCGGCAACATCGGCGATGTCGTTGATGTCGAGGGAATCGCAGACGAAGTATCAGGAATAGACGGCGTTACACTCACGAATGTTCAGGATTATCTCTGCAGCAGCGCGGGGCAGGGTCAGATCGAGAGCGACATCAAGAAAGGATTGATCGACCGCGTGGTGATCGGCTCATGCTCACCGAAACTTCATCTCGAGACGTTTCGTGCGATGGCAGAGAAAGCAGGCGTAAACCCGATGCTTCTTGAGATCACAAACATCCGTGAGCAGTGTTCATGGGTGCATGAGGATCACGAGGAGGCTACGAGGAAAGCGAGGGGGCTCGTGAAGGGTGCAGTCTCCCGGATGCGGAACCTCGAGCCACTGAACCCGATCATAAAGGATGTCAAAGACCGTGCGCTCGTTGTTGGCGGTGGAATTGCCGGGATCACGGCTGCGCTTGAGATGGCTGACGAACGCGAGGTTATCCTGATCGATAAGGCTCCATACATCGGCGGACAGATGATCGGCCTCTCAAAGACGTTTCCGACGCTCGACTGCTCGCAGTGCATTTTAACTCCGAAGATGGTTGCGGTCTTCAACCACCCGAATATCACGCTCTACACCCAGACAGAGGTTGCATCGGTCGATGGAAACGTGGGCGATTACAGCGTAACCCTGCGCCGTGCGCCGCGGTACGTCGACACGATCGCGTGCACGTCCTGCGGCAGGTGCGCTGCGAAGTGCCCGACGGATGCGATCTACCTGCCGTTTGCGCAGGCGATCCCGCAGGCATACATAATCGACAGGGAGCTCTGCATCGAATGCGGCGCATGTGAGAAAGCTTGTTCTGCGGGTGCGATCCGGCTTGA
>JBQVMC010000145.1:0-2618 GCA_052361145.1 Methanosarcinaceae archaeon | reverse complement strand
TGTCTCAAGTCAATTTGTAATTATTAATGTTCTGCTTTTTTGATTTCTTGTAGAAATTAGTACATTTTCTCAGGAACTTCCCTGTTGGTATCACAGCACTTAAACGTGGCAAATGCGTAAAACCTTGAAAAAATCGGGATTCACTGGCAAACTCTTATGAAGACTGATCCATAGGAGAAAAACCAGTGAATCCTCAAAAAGAATTTTGCCACAATATCGATTGTCACGCAAGAGGGCATGTAGGCAAAGGCAATATCAGTATTCATAGTCGCGAAGAAAAGCGTTATATCTGTGAAGAATGCGGACATACTTTTAGTGCTACGAAAGGGACAATCTTTTATCGTTTACGAACTGCCCCGGAAACAGTGATGCAGGTGATTGCCTTGATGGCATATGGCTGTCCGCCGAAGGCAATAGAAAAAGTCTACGGTTTTCACGAGCGCACAATCAAAAGCTGGTGGCTGCGTTCTGGCGAGCACAATCGCATGATGCATGAGCAGATTGTTGGGAAGAGCCAACTGGAATTGGAACAAGTGCAAGCTGATGAGATCAAAGGCAAAGGACAAGGAACCACTTTTTGGATAGCAATGGCGATGATGGTTCGAACGCGTTTATGGTTGGGCGGCGCCATCAGTCATAAGCGAGACTTAAATCTCATACAAGAATTAGCCAATCAACTTCGTTCACTGGCTCTTTGTCGGGAAATGCTGCTCGCTGTAGATGGGCTGGTTAGCTATGTAAAAGCTTTTCGCCGCGCCTTCCGTACGCCCTTCAAGGGTGAAAAAGGTGGGCGCCCTCATCTGATTTCCTGGCCCAATATCGCCATTGTCCAGGTTGTTAAACAACGCAGGAATGGTAAGCTGAGCATTGATCGCCGCATCGTTCAGGGATGCACAGAGATGATTGCCCGCTTGATCGGGAAGACGCAAGGCGGCGGCGGGGTTATCAACACAGCTTATATTGAGCGTCTGAACGCTACTTTTCGACAGCGTTTGGCCTGGCTTGCTCGTCGTACTCGCTATCTTGCACAACATACAGACACGATGATGGCAGGCATGTTCACCGTCGGTAATTTCTACAACTTCTGTGACAATCACCACAGCTTGCGCCTCAAGCTGTCTGTTGGCAGACGAGGCTATCGTTGGGTACAACGTACCCCGGCAATGGCTGCAGGATTAGCAGACCATCAATGGACGTTTGATGAATTATTCCATTTCAAAATACCACCGCCTCGTTGGAAACCTCCTAAACATAGGGGAAGGCTCTCGAAGACTACTTTGGTACTCATCAAAACGTGGGCATGAGTACCACGTTTAACTACCGTGACACCAATCGTGGAAATCGCTGATTTAGTGATGGAAAAAGACTTCGGATAATGGTGGTTGCTTCCACCTGGATCAGTAAAAAACTGACCCCACTAGTTGGTAGTTCTGCGAGCGGGGTGAAATTCTCCACTTGGGAAATGCCTATTTAGCCAATTCAGATAATGCGGCTACCAGGTTATCACCTTCTCTTTGTAAAACATTGCTGACTTCCCGATCTTTTCAGTACGGTTCCAATACTTCTGCGTAAAACGGTGAAATCGCACACCTTAAACGGTCTGTTTTGCTTCAAGTGAAAATGGAATTTTAGGCATTGAGAATAAGCCACTTGCCGTGCCAGACCATTAACCTCTTCACCTTTCAATAAACCACGCCGAACTCGTGTGCGGACAAGCGGGTCTGGGGTATTCGCTTCGCAAATAATTCATTGCCTTAATTATGGCATCGACATATCTGCATACACTTGCAATTCATTCAGTCCACCTCCCCAGTTGTAGTACTCGTCTACATAAAATCGCACATACCGGGCAGTTACTGGCGACGACAAAATAATTTCTTCATATTTTACATCCATAGTAAATTCAAGTTCACCACTTTGTACTACAATTTCTTCACCGAGAAATTCACCCGTTTGAGATAACGCTATATGATATTTGGTTGTTGCCCGATCAGCACAATCACCATTATGTGTATTAAGCCATTTCAGCCTAACAATTGGCAGATTCTCCTGAAGATCAATTTGTACCCAACCTGTCCTGTGATCAGTGAGAAGCCAATATGTGTTCCCATCCTCCACACCAAATATGCAAGACAATTCATTGGTCTTACGGTCAACAATCCCAGATGGAGAAAACGAATAATTCTCTCTGCCCTGATAAAAGCTTGATGCTGTCGTTGGCTTTCCTTCAGCTACTTCAACTATTTTTTCAGCTTGAGCAAATATGAGACGACAAGCCATTGTTGAGATCACGATAATCATTGAAAGAATAACCGCAAACCTACTCCTTTTGGTTTTCTTCACATTATCTTCTCCTTATGCCAAAGTATTCGGCAGGCCCCCCCCCCAACGATTGCGTAAGCTCTCCGCCGACTTTGCAAACGCAACCCAATTTTACCCTGAAAAAACTAAGCAAAAATCGCGCCGCATACCAGAGCCGAAGGCGGGTCAGCTTACGCGGGGTTAGCCAGCCTTACTTGCGCTACGTCATATCCTATTTAGACAAAAATTTAATTATTTTAAGAGACTCTTCATTACTTCGTATGGAGTTTTTCCATCGTGAGACATGTGTGGTCTAT
>JBQVMC010000144.1:0-2772 GCA_052361145.1 Methanosarcinaceae archaeon | reverse complement strand
CGATATTGGTGAAACCTTTCAGAAGATCGGACCTGAATCCGGTTTTGGAAATGTTGTCGATTTTTATCATAAAAGCTTTAATATCGGTAACATCTATTTCCCAAATGATAATCCAGGCACTGTATATGCGGGGTTGCACTCAGATTTCATCAGTCGGAATGGAGGGATCACCCAATGGCATTCGCTTAAGGAAAAACCGGTATTCGTTTAAGAAAATGCTCATGGAGATACCTCAATGACTGATAATTTCTTTTTCTTATTTCTACCTGGACGCCATTTCGTATGGGGTCTCATGGATTTTCGATCATATGATCGATTCGGTCTAGTTTTTTGATATTGTCCCACAATATATTTGTAAGTCCGTTGAATAGATGTCGACATCTGCTCATGTAATAGAAGAAGCTCTTCGATGCTTTTCATGAAAACATGAATACAATTTTTAAAATTAGTTTTGATCTTAAGTGTGACCTCAGTGGATTTATCAGGCTTGACTGATTGTGTGGACTGATTTGATGTGTCCTCCTGATTAAGTTCAATGTCTGCCTGATTAGCGAAGAGACGATTCATGGTAATCAGCACAAAATGTGCGAAGATTTCCTGTTTCACTCCCCGCTCGGTCTTGGCGTGAAAGTCTTCGATGATAAATATACGTTTGCTGACCTTGTAGAGTTCCTCCACTCCCCACCTTGCATGGTAGACATCCATGAAATCTTGTACTTGATAGAGGTGCTGTTCTTCGACCAGCGTTGTACCCAGACAATACGTAGTGTTACCAATCTTGTATTTGATGAGCCGCATTTTCAAGGGAATGATATTGAGATCGGGATAGTCCGACCGGATATCCGATAGAGTGCTTGAGGACGGAAAGATCGTGACCAGCTTGTCGGTTTTCGGGCTTTTGAAGAACTTACGAATCACGGTGAAGCTATTTTCTGGCAGACGAAAAATCGCATGAACACCTGTTTTGTTGTGCTGATGAAGCATGTAATAGGAGAAATAACCCCGGTCATATACAACGACATCATCAGGCTCCAGAACTTCCAGATGCTGTTTCGCACACTCCCGCTCATTGGCATGTGATACCAGGGTAAAGTCAAATGGTAGTTGAGATTTGAGTTGGTATAGGGTACTCAGTAGACCTTGAGGATAATTCGCTGTGTTGGAGGGAAGCTTGTAACCATTATTAGCTAAGTTTCGTGGGAGATTGATCTTTGAACCATCAACCGCGAACAGTCTGTGTCCGAACCATTTGTAACGGAAATTCTCTTTTACACCGTATTCGTCCAATATTTTCCGGTTAGCGCATTTGAAAATCGATTCATCAAGTTTCTTGCGAGCTTCGCAAAATGATGATGGTGCGATACTACTTTTCTGCGGTAACGAGAGTTCCAGTTTAGCGCAACTGTCCCAAAGGTCATCAATTGTCGTGCCATAACTTTGGGAATTTTTTGAAGACACCAGGCGAAATATTAATAGCATGAGCATTAGCGAATCGATGACACGTTTTCGAATACGCCATTTGTTATCGTATTGTGCAGCAACCTCGTGAAGAATGTGAATCACTTTTTCCCATAATGCTATGAAGTCATCACCTACAGAGCGTGTATTGCTTGATTGCAGATCGTTACGGTATTGTTTCTTCAACGCGACATTAACAGGATATTGGGTCAGGCGTTGTTTCCAGTCTGGCTGGAGCGGATAAACATAGATATCTTTGATGGTTTTCTTGGGTTCACCCTTGGTATACAACCGTCCAAGTCCTTTGGTTTTACCTAAATTTTGCCAATTAGCAGCCTGATAGGATTTCCCTGAGTAACGTGATGTATCTACGAAGGTTTCAATAAGCACAGGTCGATATCCGTATGTATGTACCCAGTCATCTCCTATCTGCTTTGTGGCTATTGACAGAATTTTGCTGGCAAGATTGGGGACATTGACCCAAGGAAAAATCAAGAACCGATTGTTACTCAATATGAGATGAAGCAGCTTTCTCCTGTGCTTCAACTCCCAGCCTATCCATTTATCTCTGGGTGCCAGTGCCCATGCAGCAGAGGCGGAAAACAGAAGACAACCAAGGTTTTTTTTCAGTTTCTGTGACACCACAATGTAACCGATATAAGCTCCAACAGGATGCCGATAACCCAGATAGTGATATGTCTGTAAATAGGCTTTCCAACACTCTCGATCCGTTTTGGAAGTCACCCTTTTCAGAGTAATGGGGCCAATTGATGCAAGTGAATCCTTTATCGGAGTCGTGTCTGGAGGTTTATCGAAAGCTGGTACAGACCTAACTGGTGATTTCGTCTTTCTTTTAGCTGGAAGCGTAATCACTCCATGTGTTTCCAATGCTTCCAGCATAGTTAAACAGGAGTTAATCTTGAGTTTTCCGTTGGGAGTCGTCCAACTGAGATGTTCACACAATGTGAGAGCCAGTTCTTTACGACTCAAGTTCTTGAACATCTGCACCGTTTCTTGAACCTGTTGTAGCTGTTTTCTAGTGAACCTTCTTCCGCTGAAGGTGGTCTTTGACAATGTTTCGATATTCTTCATTATTTTAGACTAGATGATGAAGGTCAGTAAGTCAAGAAAAAATTAAATAATCTTTCGCCTTCATCCAAGAAGATATACAAATCAACAAGATATCGTTCTGAAACAAGAGTCGCTTATTTTTCTAGAACGAAAGCAAATGCCATTGGGGGATCCGCACCAGGATCACTTTTCATTCGTTTGAGCCAGTATCGTTTTTCGTCCAATGAAAGATATCGGGATGAA
>JBQVMC010000143.1:0-2804 GCA_052361145.1 Methanosarcinaceae archaeon | reverse complement strand
TTAACACTAAGTCTTCCTCATCAACCAATTAGCGGTGTGGAAATGGGTTTAAAAAACCAATCGCTTATGTTGCACAGCGGCGCTGATGGCAAGTTTAAGTTCGAAAATATCTCACAGCAAAATGGCTGGTTGCATTATTCAAAAAATGAATTTCATCCCGATTCGCTTTATATCGACTGGACGGAAGATAAAGGCAGTTTTTTTGAAATTTATCTGAATGCAATTCCCAGCTTAGACAGCATTATATTTTATAGCAGTCTAATTAACTATGATTGGGGCATCCAGATACTGGAACTGTACGTTCAGGCCCAAATTACAGATGTGGACAATGATATTGACAGTGTCTTTTTCAACAGCGTATTTTTAAATTTTAATACCCAGCTTACCTTTGACACGATAGATAAACTCTTCGAAAAAAAACATATTAGTATGGCGCAGCTTGGTATTTCCTCTGCGGAAGAACTTATCGGACATACATTTAACATTATTGTTAAAGACCATTTTAAACGCTCTATTAACATTTACCGAACTCAAATTCAGCGGATTATTCGTGATGAGGTGGAATTGAAAAGTCCGATAAGCTATGATACAGTATCAACTATGCCAACCCTGCGCTGGGAACCGGTAACGCCGGGTTACCCGTTTACATATAGTGTAGAAATTCGCAGAGGTGACACAGATTTTCAGCTGGTTTGGTCGAAGGATAATCTGCCGTCTACCAGTTTATCAGTGGAAGTTGATGTAGCTTTGCCCACCAGCCCTATCAGTATCTACAAGTGGGCGGTCTGGATTATCGACAGTTTTGGCAATAGGGCGCGTTCTAAATTTAAAACTTTTCAGGTTAAATAAATGCAGGAATTCAGCGAGATAAAAAATATCCGTAAAGAACAGTTAGACGTTCTTTTTCATATTAGTAAAATTCTTAATTCCGTATCGCTATCAGAACAGTTAATCGAAAAAGCGCTGGATTTGGTAATGCAGGTGATTCGGGCCGAGCGGGCCGTATGTGCCAGGTATGAAGAAACTGATGATCAGTTTACAATTGTCACAGCGCGAAATATCAGGCAGGAAACGATTAAGGATTTGTCCGCTTTTTCATCCGGGATTTTGCAGCAGGTGATCGAAAAGAAAATTCCCTGTCTGTATCACGACGTCCAAAGCGATCCCAAAGTATCTCAATTTGAAAGTGTGCGCATCCACAAAATTAAAAGCGTAATTGGCGTACCGATTATCTATCGGGATAAAATTTGGGGCGTTATTTTAGCGGATAGCCGCGAGAACCGACAGGAATTTACCGATGAAAATTTGATGTTTCTGGAATTTTTTTCCAGCCTGGTTTCTCTTGCTTTAAAAAAAGTTCTGCATTTTGAAGATTTAAAAAGCGAAAATCTTTTATTGAAAAACCGCCTGGAAACTGTTCAGCCTCTGCCCAAAATGATTGGTCAAAGCCCTGCGATGAAAAAGTTTTATGCGCTTATTCATAAAGTTGCCCAAACCGACGCCACAGTTCTTGTTTTAGGAGAAAGCGGCGCCGGGAAAGAATTGGCCGCCCGGGCGATTCATGAACTTAGTAAGCGAAAAGAGAAAAGCTATTTAGCTCAGTTTTGTGGCAGCATTCCAGATACGTTGTTAGAAAGTGAATTGTTCGGTTATAAAAAAGGGGCGTTCACCGGGGCGGTTACTGATAAACAGGGGATGTTCGAAGCAACGGATGGCGGTACTTTTTTTTTAGATGAAATCGCCGATATATCAATGGCTTTACAGGCAAAATTACTACGGCCTAACCTGAGCGATTCTTTGTTTTTATAAAAACCTTTTGGGTATTTAAGGTATTGTATTTATATTGTTTATAGCACACAAACAATAAACAAACCCATCACCCCAAAGGTTAAGAACAATATGAACATAAATTCCACTACCACGCAACCGAAAATATCAAAAATTGAAATCACTAACGACGCCATTTCCGCCCGCGGCGGCCTTACCCTGTTTTTACGTTATCTGGAAAACACAAAAGTCTTTGAGTTGATTGAGCATCATCTCGGTAAAATGAAAGGCTCTGTGAAAGGCATAACCACACGTGAATTTTTAATCCAGTTTATGTCTTTCATTATGGACGGTTCCCATACATCCATCAGCTATTTTGACCAGTTAAAAACAGATGACGTCCACGCCGCTCTTTTAGAAACAGAACCAGACCGCCTGGCTTCTTCCCATCAAATCAAACGCTTCTTTAGACGGTTTGTACAAACAAATAAAGGAAAACATTTATTCAGGGAAATTATTGCAGAATTATTTTTGTGGCGTTTAGAAATTGAACAGCCTGAATATATCATTTTAGGCATTGATACAATGGTACTCGATAACAATGATGCTAAAAAGCGCGAAGGCGTTGAGTATACCTACAAAAACAAAAATGGATTCCAACCGCTGCATATCACCTGGGGACCATTCCTGATAGACGTTATCTTCCGCAAAGGCAGCGCACATTCCAATCACGGCAATGATTTTATCGAGTCGGTGAGCCGTATTGTAAATCTTATCCGGAAAAGGTACTCAAAGGATATCCCGATTATTTTAGCGGCAGACAGCGGTTTCCTTGACCAAAAAGCATTCAAAGTCTTTGAAAAAACACTTAAAATCAATTATGTGGTGACAGGAAAATTCTATGGTGATTTATGGGACACTATAAAGAAGATTCCTAAAAAGGCCTTTAACAGATACGAGCACAATGGGTTTTGGAAGTACGTGGAATTAGGCTGGCAATACGCTTCCTGGGATAAAATGCGGCGCGCTGTTTTTAC
>JBQVMC010000142.1:0-2815 GCA_052361145.1 Methanosarcinaceae archaeon | reverse complement strand
GTGCATTCAATCTTGTCAAAGATATCGAATAACGATTTTGATTCTTCATTATAGTATATTATGGAAAATGCCGCCTGACGGCGGTCGCATTGGTTTTTGATTCATATATATTTGAATTCTGCACTCGGAATCTAAGCTATACAAACACAATAAATAAAAATAAAAAAAGCCGATTGTTGGTGTAGCGATCCATATCACACCTTTTCTACCAATCAACCTACATATTTTTCTTTTGGTCTGCAACAGTTTTTTGCTTGTGTAGTATCCATCCGGAAGAATCGATTTTTCCATTTGGTAACACAACAATTGTACCATCAGTCGTCCTTAATCGTGATTTTCTTAGCGTAACATTAATTATTTCGCCTCTGCGGTTCATTGTCTCAATTTCATCACCAATGTTAAAGTGTTTATCTAACAGGATGAATATTCCTGCAATTGCATCACTTAATATATTCTTAACGGCTAAAGCCACAGCAGCACCAACCAAAAAAGAAGCGCCCATAATAGGCATCAGTATCTCTTTTAATTCAAGTTCGGCAACAATATACAATAAAACACCAAACCATAAAATATATTTTACAATCCTTTGCAAAATGTTGTTTACATCAGCAGATAGGCTGAAAACCAATAATGATTTTTTGACACCCCTGTTTATTATGCCAATAACGAACCAAGAAATTGGTAAAACCACGATTATGTTCAAATAGGGTTCAACTATTAAAAATAACTCGGATGTATTTAGTTCCACATATATCACCTGTTCAATATTAATATTAATATCAATCTTAATCGTATCTATGCTACGATTAGATATGCCAGCACAACGTTTGACTGATACTGCGTATTATTCAATTCATAAGAAGTATCATCTTGAAATTAATTAACAGTCCATAGCGTTTTCCGCTTAATTTGAAGCAGTTGTGCCATATGAACGTGTTATTTTGCTTACAATTTAAATTATAGGATTACAGAATCTCATGCATAAAATCTAATCTAAGGGAAGTACAAAAGCGCAGCGTAGATACTTCAGTGCACTCTCCGAGGCGCAACTCGGGTGTTTCACAATTTTTCCTTTGCCTTCTTCAAATATGCGGTAGATTCATTCATTTTATCAGCAGCCAGCAGTATCTCCTTTGCAGCATCACCAAAACCAGCAGCTTCTATCTTCACAGCCCATTCCATGAAACTTTTACTGTGACTTTCGTTGTGCTCAATCCAGTGTCCAAGGAGGTGTGTAAGTTTATTTTCATCTATTTCTTTAGTCATTATATCACTCCCGAAATAAAAAATATAATTGTTGATCAAACGTTTCGCGGATCGCTTATCTCCCCGGTCAGCGCCGATGCGGCTGCAGTCGCAGGGGATGCGAGATAGATATAACCCCCTGTTCCCATTCGTCCTTTAAAGTTACGGTTTGCGGTTGAGATACACACTTCACCTTTAGCAATGACTCCCATATGTGCACCAAGACAAGGTCCGCATCCCGGTGTGATAAGAGCTACTCCTGCTTGTAACAATGTTTCAGCAATGCCGTTACGAATTGCATTGACCAGAACGCTGCGCGATGCAGGTGCAATAACTGTCCTGACCGCGACCTTCTCACCTTTGAGTATATCAGCCGCAACCTTTAGGTCCTCTAGTCGCCCGTTTGTGCATGTGCCTATAAATACCTGATCTATCTTCGTGCCTTCAACTTCCAAGACACTACAGACGTTATCCACTTCATGCGGTCTGGCAATCTGTGGCTCAAGATCGGTCACATCAATGTCATACTCCTTAATATACACTGCATCCTTCCCGGCATACACGGGTTCATACTCTTCTACCGCCCGCTCTTTGATATAATCAAATGTGGTCTTATCTGGCGGCACAATACCTGTCTTTGCCCCCATCTCGATTGCCATGTTAGAAAGCGTCATGCGCCCTGACATTGAAAGCGATTCAATGGTATCCCCGTAAAACTCCACGGCTCTGTAAGTTGCACCGGCTGCACCGACTGTTCCTATCACATTGAGTGTCAGGTCTTTTGCAGATATTAAGTTGCCAAATTTACCATTGACTGTAATTTTCATGCTCTCCGGCACCTTAAACCAGAGTTTCCCTGTAGCAAATATCTCTGACATATCGGTTGCACCCACTCCCGTACCAAAAGCACCGAATGCTCCATATGTACATGAATGCGAATCCGCACCCACAACAAGTTTTCCGGGTAAGGCAAATCCATTCTCAGGGAACACCTGATGACATATTCCTTCGCCGATCTCGTAAAAGTTCGATATTCCCTGTTCACTTATCCATGATCGTATGTCATGTTGCAAAGCTGCAGCGGTTTCGTTATTTGCGGGTGAAATATGGTCAAACGGTATCACGATCCTGTCAGGGTTCCATACATTTTCAACTCCCATCTCCCGAAATGACCTGACTGCAAGAACACTTGTACCATCATGCGCCATTGCATAATCCACATTTGCAGTCACAAAATCATTGGCTTTTGCTTTTTTGCCTGATGCACGGCTAAATATTTTCTCGCTAATTGTGCCCAAAGATACAGCTCCTGTTTAATCGTGGTATAAGATAAGCAGGTAAAGTTAATAGGTATTTGCATCTGTCATGGTATTAATATTTTTTGACCTCATATTTTTCGATCCGTATCTTTCTTTGACTTGACTTTCAAAGAAACGTAAAATCCCAACAAATCTCTCCTGAAAATCGGAAGCAGTAGGCTTATCTTTAAATTTCACAATGTATGGCCTAACTTTTTAAATCAGACTATTGCTTATACCGTCATGGATTTTAGAGCAATGTGTATATAAAG
>JBQVMC010000141.1:0-2825 GCA_052361145.1 Methanosarcinaceae archaeon | reverse complement strand
TATGGTGACAAGCAGGATGAAAAATTTTTCAGTTTTGTTCACCTGCATGGTGGTTTTGGTTTGGAGGGTGCTTTAGAAAAGTATGGATATAAACCGGAAGATATTACAGATATGGTTATTTCCCACCTTCATTATGATCATTGTGGTGGCGGGGTGAAAAACAGCAGTACCGGAACCGGGTTTGAAATGGTATTCCCGAATGCTACTTATTGGGTAAGCAAACAACAATGGGAATGGGCAAAAAATCCTAATAAAAGGGAAGCAACTGCATACCTGGAAGAAAATATTCTGCCTATGCAGGAGAGTGGTCAATTAAAATTCATTGAAGATAATATCGAATTGTATCCGGGTTTTAATGTCAGGTTATATAACGGTCATACTGAAGGACAGATAATACCGTTTATCAGCTTTCAGGGCAAAACTGAAGTCTATATGGCTGATCTGATCCCGTCAAGTGCTCATATCAATCTTGCCTGGAATATGAGTTATGATGTACGGCCACTTATAACACTTATAGAAAAAGAGGAATTTCTAAAAGAAGCTTATGAAAACGATTATATACTGTTCCTGGAACACGACGCATATAATGAATGCTGTACAATAGAAAAGACCAAAAAGGGATACCGTGCTAAAGAAACTTTTACTCTTGAAGAATATTTCGGAAAAAGCTGATCAGGAGTAAGTAAACAGAAACACGATAAGATATCTGAAGCAATAGAGAAATAATAATATTGAAACAGTAATATCAATCGTAATTATCCGATGGGCAGGTATTAGCTTTCGGGCATATACAAATGAAGCCAGGATCCTGAGAAATAGTTGAATAAGGAAAAAAAAGAAAATAAGAAAACCATTAGGATTCCACTCCCGCGCTTTCTCAAAATTCCCCCTTACAATCTCAGAAAAGCTGTGTGACAATCCGCAGGAGGGACAGGGTTTTCCAAGAATCTCCTTATGTACACACTTGACAGGATAGTTGTCCTGTTGTGGAGAAAAAAAACCGGAGTAAATGAATATCATTACAATTACTCCGGCAAAGATTATATTTATCCTATGGTAGGTATCAAACCAACCGGGAAATGTTTTCATTGATACTATCATATAACTAACTATGCAGCTTGCTCTAAATCAGCAAGTTGCTTTTTTAGTCTTTTTATTTTCATTTGTTTATATTTTGCCTGGTATTCTAATATTGCTTTAGGGTTAAATTCCTCTTTTTTACTCAACATATTATAATAAATGATTGCAAGTTTTCTTGCAGATGCAACTATTGCCTTTGAATGTCCTTGCCTTGATTTTATTTTTCTAAAATAATCACCTAATGGATTTTTACTATTCCATAAACTGTTTGCCGCAACTCTAAATGTCTGTCCTGCTGTACTTTTCTTTTTAGGCACCTTGCTGCTTATAATTCTACCTCCTGATTTTTTATTATTTGGGGCCAAATTCAGCCATGAAGTAAAATGATTTTGAGTTGGCCATCTTTTCATATCAATACCAACCTCAGCAAATATTTCAAGCGCACTTGTGTAACTTATACCATAAATACTGGTTATATCTAAACCCATTATTTTTTTTAAATAAACACTTGTATCAAACGATAATTCACTTTTTTTTAATTTTTTTTTTGCGCTTTCTCTTAGTTCACTTATATCACCATAATTACTTTTAGCTACATACTCTTCTAATTGTTTTTGTATTTTATTCTCACACTCAATGATTTTTTCCTGGTAATATTCGTATAATTCATAAGACTGTTTTAACTCAAATAAGTGCTCTTCCCGCCAGATTCCTTCAAGTGATTTTTCTACTGTTTCAATACTTGCCTTAATTCTTCTATCCCTGTGTTTTGCTAATTCTTTGGGATTTCTTTCACCGGCAATTATTGATTGTAATATTGCTTTCCCTGTTTTACCTAAGATATCATTTATCACAACACCAAGCTTAATATTCATTTGCTCCAATGCTTTGTGTATTCTATTGATATGAGTTGACATACTGTGGATGAGATTTTTCCTGTGGCGCACCAAACTTCTTAAGGCCCTAATATCTTCTTCCGGTTGAAAACTTCTGTTCAATAAACCACAACTATGTAATTTTTGAATCCATTGTGCATCAGATTCATCATCTTTACGGCCCGTTACATTTTTAGTGTGTTTTGAATTTACAAGATAAACTTCAAAACCATATGCTTGCAATAACAGGAAAAGCTGAAGCCAATAAATGCCGGTACTTTCAATAGCTATTGTATCAACTCTGCATTTTTTAAGCCATTCTGCAATTTTGTGTAAATCACAGGTAAAACTATCGAAAGTCCTTACAGGTATGTCATCTCTGTCTTCAGGTACTGCAACTACATGGTCTTTACTTGAAATATCAATCCCTGCTGCATTTGGATGAACTAAAGTAAACTCATTAATTTTGACTCTTTTTACTGTCTTTGATTTTTTTGCACTCATAGTTTTTAATTTTTGGTTAATACCATGCCTGAATGCGTAACGAAATAATATTCTATCATACGACATCTAAGTGTCAATCTTATAGTCATCTGCATTCAGAACCAGACTACTTAAGGAAGTCTTTGCCTCATTGTAAGAACGGCCTTAACTGCATGGTTTTCCAAAAATAATGATTAATTAAGCTATTATGTAACAATTTAATATCTACATCATTCTCAAACGTCTTCATAGTTATTTTTACGTATAGATAAAAGTCGTTTTATTGGTGGACTACTTACTTCTTACTTTTTACTATCATATAACTAACTATGCAGCTTGCTCTAAATCAGCAAGTTGCTTTTTTAGTCTTTTTATTTTCATTTGTTT
>JBQVMC010000140.1:0-3121 GCA_052361145.1 Methanosarcinaceae archaeon | reverse complement strand
AGAGAAAAAAGTTTACTCACTTGAAGATTTTCCCGATCGCAATCCATTTATACCTGAGAATGAATTCTTTGGTACTGGCTATCGCCATCTAATTTATAAAAAATATCGGATAGTTTACCGAATTGCAGAAAGATCTGTTTTTATTTTAAGAATATTTCATGGTGTAGATTTTCAAATTATTTAGACCGGAAATTTCTGATTAAATTGAACAATAAGGATTGTTTTCAGATTAAATTAAACGGGGCCGATCGATGAAAACAGACCGACCCAGTTTTGATTTAGAAAGTCATATCGTTCGCCTGTTTTTCGTTTGTAGCTTTAATGAAAACCTGATCATAATCTTTATTGAGCCTTTTAATGGATGTTAGAATAATGTCCATTATCAGGTTTTCAAATTGAACCATGATTTGATCTATTGTACGTTCATATTTTTGTTCTTCATGCAGATCCATTCTTTCACTCCTTTCCTTTTTTGATTTAAAAGATTTCCGTAGAAGCCAGTCGTACATGTTCGGCATTAACGGATGTTGATTTCTTGGCAGAAGCAGCAATCAAAGCTCCTCTGGCCAGGTGATTGGCCTTTCTAAACAGTCCACCGGAACCCTGATGAATGGCCGTAACAGCGGTTTCGTTAAAAAGCATCTGATCAATACCGGCAATTGAAAGGTGATGCTTCAGATAGTCTTTCATTCCTTTAATATCCACCCCCTGAAGGTGGCTTTTGGCTACTACTCTGGAAGCCAGGGGCTGTGAAGACCGCCAGGTCAGTTTGTCGATAAGACTGTTTTGTCCTGCCAGTATGACAGGCAGCCATGGTTTGGAGTCTTTTTCAAACTGACAGATGGTATGCAGTTCTGCAAAGACTTCCAGACGCATTAATGAAGCCTCGTCTATAATCAGGATGATTTTCATTCTCTTTTCCAGGACCAGATCGGTTATCTCTTTTTTAATCATTCGAACCATAACAGCTTTGGAGTTGCTTGAAAGATGAATATCCAATGCATCCACGAACTGTCTGTAAAATTCCATGATCGAGCCTGAAGAGGCTGTGATATAGAAGGTGCGATACTCTGATGGATGCAGTTTTTCCAGTGCGTATCTTAAAGCAGTCGACTTGCCGCTTCCCACCTCTCCGGTGACAAGCCCGATGGCTCCCAGACGGATAACATAATCAAAGCGGTCTTTGACATCGGTAAGTTCAGGTGTTTCTAAAATATCCGATAACCTGATATCAGTGCCAAACGGCTCTTTGGTCAATCCAAAAAAGCTGCGGTAATTATTATTCATTTTTACTCCTTTGTGAGGACCAGAGGTTTCCGCCCCGGTAGTTTTTTGTATGGTCGTTAACATGGATTTGCGGATTGTTGTTTTTGTCCCTTTTAACCCTGCAATTGACCGCAAGGTTAACCGGTCGGATTATACCAAAGCTTTTGTTTTGATATCTGACCTCTACGTTTTCAGGCTCCGACTCATGGTAGAGCAGTTCTACCCTTTTCCCGATCAAAGGGACAGGGCCTTCGAATAAGCGGCCGTTTAAAGTGATGGTTCTGTCTTTGTTAATCTTACGCATAGCAACTTTTCTAAAATAGTCGGTAAGGTTATAAGGAGCGCTACGCAGACAGTGCATTTGAGATGTGAACCGAGATAAGGGTGTCTGTCCGGTACTGCCGTGTTTCCTTTGTTGGTAGGTGTTGAGCCACGAACTAAAGGCTTTGTTGATTTCGCCGAGCGTTGTTCCTTTAAACCCGACAATAAATTGACCTCGAACCGTCCTGAAAAATCGTTCGATCTTTCCTTTTCCCTGGGGTGTATAAGCTTTGGCATGGATCAGGTGGATGCCTAAAGACGCTGTAATGTATTCAAGATGCTTGCTGCGAAAGGCAGCGCCGTTATCTACATAGAGCTTTCTGGGTAAGCCTCGTTTAGCCAGGGCTTTTTCAAAAGCATTTAGATAGCAGACCAAATTTTCTGACAGGTAAAATCGACCGTAAGTAATCAGACGACTGTGATCATCTATAATAGCGATCAGATAAGTTTTTCTCATCTTACCATCGACTTCAACCTTAGGGCCATGCATTACATCACTTTGCCACAGATCGTTGGGCAGTTCGGCTTCAAACTTGCGCCTGTCAACCGGTTTATGCTCAGTTAAATGCATCAGTTTATTTTGATGCAACAAGCGGTAAACGTTGGATAAATAAAGTTCATTACCGTCAGGAATCAACCTTCGTTTTGTCATCGTGGCAATCAGATGTGCTGCGGTAGCATCCGGCATTTCCCGGCGTAATCGAATAATGGCACAACAGGTATCCTCATCCATGGACCGGCTTTTACCCTTATCGATGCGAGAGTCCGGATATAAAGATTTAAGATTGCCGTTGCCGGCGTTATAAAGCCTGATCCAGCGACGTATGGTGCTTTTGCTGATCCTTGTTTTGCTTGAAAACGGGATGTTCCATTTGCGGACGCACTTTTCCTGCAAAAGATGCCTTTTCTGTGCACGGGTCATCTGCGGGCCATTGACAAAGTCGCCGATGACCGAAAACCTGAATACTGCAACCTGCATTTTTTCATCTTCTGTCATAAAATCCTCCTTTCAATAAGTTTATCATTCCTGTACTAACAAAAGGAGGTCTTAAAAATAACACTCTTAGGTGGGGTGTATAAAAACCGAAAATATATGCAGATTAAATACCGCGAGTCACCGGCACATGACCCAGTGTCATAAAATGATCAAATGCTTTTACTAAGCCCTGAGTCCATGTGTCAGACAGGTATGCTTTAATTCTTCGTTGTAAGGATCTAAACCAGTGACGCTGCCGTGTGGGGGGAATGCCTGAAAGCCATTTGTTGTGTTTTTCTTTATGGGATATGCAAGAGCGGATTGTTTTAATTTTCGCCTGAAAACGCTTAAAATATCCTGAAGGTCGAAGTCTGATAACACAGCCGCAAACAGGACAACGATAAAGCTTAAGCAATAACGGCTCGTTATAACCATCAAAAATCGCTTGTATATAACCATGCCCCCATACTTTATAATCATTACAACGCGGACAGCTTTCCGGCTTCGGCCATGAATAATTACGTTTTTTCTTAAAAAGTTTCTTGAGTTTAACAGCAA
>JBQVMC010000139.1:0-3136 GCA_052361145.1 Methanosarcinaceae archaeon | reverse complement strand
GAAATCAAAATCTGCTTTTAGCACTTGGTTTTGATAATCCGAATATGAATTTTACCCTGCTTTTTGAAGTGGATACAAAATAAAAATATTCGAAGAGAAATTAAGAACATGAAAAATGTACGCGATGGCATGAACCTTTCCATCGATCTTCTTAAAAACAATACAAAGCATATTAGACGAGGACGACAACACGTATTGTGTGTGTCGCCCGCAGATGAGTAAGTTTAGAGGGGTTAGTGGAGACAGTGAAATACTTATCTTAATAATTCGCGGAATATAGAAATGTTTTTAAAATTTGCTGAAGATAATCATATATAGCATGTCTATAAATTATATACTACGGGAAATACATTAATGGTATATTTACAAAACACATAGATATTACCAGGATACGGCTAACAACTATGAGCCGGAGAAAAAAGATGTATGTGAACAAAAAATGATTACATAAATTAATAAGAGGTAATATATTATGGCAGATAAAAGACGAAAAAGAAACCTGTTTGATAATCTCTTTGGAGCAGACTCGTATGAGGATATCGAAGGTATAATAGAACACATGTTCAATGAAATGGGAATCAATATGGATGATCTTTCAAAACAGCCTTTCGTATATGGTTTTTCTGTGACCCAGCGTCAGGGTGAAGAGCCGGATATTCGTGAATTCGGAAACATATCACTTGAAACAATAAACGGAAAAATGGAAGAACACAAAATGAATATCGGAGAGAGAAAACCGCTTGTCGATGTTCTTGAAACCGATGATTGTGTGCATGTAGTTGCTGAAATGCCTGGTATTGAGAAAGAGGACATATATTTAGATGCAACTGATTCGGTAGTTGAACTTAAGGCAACTCATGGTGAACGAAAGTATTTTGAACACATAGAACTGCCAATCAAGGTTAATCCTAACAGTGCAAAAGCGACCTATAAGAACGGTGTGCTTGAGGTTATATTCAAGCGGCAAATAACCGAGAAAAAAACATCGATACAGATCAAGTAAACAAAATTATCTCGGGGAATATTTTATTTTTTAGAGAAATGTACTTTTAGTATTCAAGTGTAATACTCCTGTAAGGAGTAGTATTATGGATATTTTATGGTTGAACCAAAATGATGTGAAAAGTGTATTGGATATGCCTGCGGCGATGGATGTTGTTGAAAAAGCATTCAAACAGCACGGATTGAAGAAAGTGCAAATGCCGCCAAAAACGTACCTGTATTTTGATAAATATAACGGGGACCTTCGAACCATGCCCTCGTTTTTGGAAATGCAGAATATTACAGGTGTAAAGATTGTAAACGCGCACCCTGATAACCTGAAGATTGGGTTGCCCACAGTCATGGCTCTTGTTGTGTTAAATTCGACAGAGACCGGTGCACCACTTGCAGTCATGGACGGTACATATCTTACGGGTATAAGAACCGGAGCAGCAGGTGGTATTGCCGCAAAGTATTTTGCTCGACCGGATTCGAAGGTAATAGGTATGGTTGGTGCAGGAAATCAGGCGCGCACCCAGTTAATAGCACTTGCACAGGTATTCAATATTGAGCAGGTAATAATTACGAGCAAGGTAATCAGTCATTACGAAGAATTCGAAAATGAAATGAAAGGGATCGTAGATTGTGAATTACTAAAAACCCCTCATATCAAAGAGGTCTGCGACTGCGACATCCTTGTTACTACAACACCTGTTCGCAGTCCGGTAGTAAGATCCGAATGGGTGCGGGAAGGCACACACATAAATGCGATCGGTGCGGATGCAAAGGGCAAGCAGGAACTGGATTCTCAACTCATGACACGCACGAAGATAGTGGTTGACGATATTGTGCAGGCATCGCATTCGGGTGAAGTTAATGTGCCGCTCTCAACTGGTGTTATATCAAATGAAGATATTTACTGCGAACTGGGCGAGGTTATTGCAGGCATCAAACCAGGGCGAAAGAGCGATGATGAAATTACTGTATTTGATTCGACCGGACTTGCAATACAGGATCTTGCGACTGCCAATTTAGTGTTTGAAAGGGCGGTTAATATGGGAATAGGGAGCAGGCTGGAGATATTTTAAGATGGGAAATTCCGCTGGTGTTTTTATTAACCCTGTGAAATAATGGTATTTGTATGGCGTTGTGAATGAATTTATTCAACCTGAAAATAAAGTAAAATATAATGCAACCGCCACATGCGGCTTTTGTGCATGCCTTGGATGTTTTCTCACCATGAAACTTGAGTACATCAATTATCTATTACAACCGTGCGGAAATTTAGATATTATTAATGTCACACCTTACAATAAGATATGACTTATTCAGGATTTAAAATAATGCTTAATCACTATTATCGAGTGCATTTTCCACTGCTTTTTTGTGAATTAGCGCAGATTCGTGGATACCCCCGAGATATCCCCTGACTGCCCGGCATGGATATTGTTGGACCAGTAGCCCGGCACGTGCAGGGGCATTATTAACCGAAGTTCCTATGAGTTTTTCTGCCATCTGCCATGTACTGCCGCAAGGTGCACCGCGAATTACATTTACATCAACAATTATCCCATTATGGGCTTTGATACCAAGGATCGGACTTCCGAACTTTGATGTGAATTCCGTGGTGGAGAGGTTTGTTTTTAGTGTGCAACATATGTCATCCACTTCTATATACATACCGTATTGATCTGATATATCATCAAGTTCGCTGACTGGTGCACGCGATGCCCCGCCAGGTATGATCAGTGCACGCACACCATTCTTTCCGGCACGCTTTGCAATTTCAGGGGTGAGATCAGGGTGCAGTGAATAAGTGATGAGAGTGTTAGATTTGAACACGTTGTTGTTTAGGTCAAGTTTTTCAAGGAAAAGTGAGGGTTCTTCTATAAAATCCGGTAGTGTTTCAGGAATGTCAGCTGATACAACATTAAAATCTGTTTTTGACAGAATTGTTTCGATGAACCGCCTGCCATATTTTCCGCGCGTGATAACTCCAATTGTTGTCATATGTTCTTTTATGTATCTATTTTTGGACATTATTAAGACATCGGCACATTAATATTATTTGCTGGTTACAGTATCTCCGAAGAACTACTCATTTTTCTTCTGTAAGTCGTCATATTCGATTTTTTGATTTTTAAACAGTTGGACC
>JBQVMC010000138.1:0-3221 GCA_052361145.1 Methanosarcinaceae archaeon | reverse complement strand
CATGAGGTTAAAGTCATCCCTTCTTCGGAATAGACTGCCCAATCCAGGAATTTGAGCAGGTCTTCAAAGTAGAGTTCGTTAATCACCCGCGCTGGCACGACTAATCCTTTCCTGAATGGATCCACGGGGGGAAGAGCCTTGATCCCAATGGTGCTTTCGGGCACCGGGAGAGCAGCCCATTTTCCATCCGGGAAACCATTTTCTTCCAGTTTTGCATTCCAATTAGCAAACCCCGATGTGATCCACGTGACCGTAACTAACGCCCTGCCATCCTGGATCTTATTATAATAATTTTCGTCGCTTTGCGTAAAAATCCCCGGGTCCAGAATTCCTGCTTGGTAACAACGATTTAGAAAGCGATAAAGCTCTTTGTAGTTGTCAGTAGCAGGAGCATATTGCCAATGATTTTCTTCCTCATTGTAATCTCTGGTGCCAGCCCATCCCGCAGGTATCTCATAACCTGATCCCATCATGGCGAATAAATGCGCGCCACCCCAGGAAGCCGTGATGGGAGTTGTATCAGGATAGAGCTCCTTCAAATACACTAATGCATCAAATAATTCATTATAAGTATTTGGGGCTTCCAGACCATTTTTCTCGAAAAGGTCTCGCCGGTAAATCCATTGTTGTACTTGAAATTCTCTTTGATAGCCGGGAAGAATATAATACTTTCCGTTGTCCAATCGCAATTTATCCAATTCACTCTCCAGATCATGCTCCTTTATATATGCCATAAAATTTGGCATAAGATCTTCGTAATCACTAAAAGGCAGCAAGATCCCGGCAGAGGCATAACTTTCGATAGTGTCTGGCCAAACTTTCAAAACAATATCCGGAATATTTCCTGTTTCAAATGTTTGAGTGAGCGCCTTTCCATAGTCTGAATTATCTTTGACCCGAACGTCCAGAACAACATTCTGCCGTTTTTCGTATTCTTTGAGTATTAGCCAATCTTCTTGAAAAGGAGTGTCTTTCTTTTCATTATACAAAACTGAAAAAACAATAGGCTTTGCTGGCTCCTCCGCCGGATTGCATCCCGCGATGCCCGTTGATAAGAATATTCCTAGTAGAACGGCAGCAATAATCATTCTTTTCATGGCGATTCATCCTTATGGAAATGCGAAATAGAATATGTTCCCTTCGTCCAAGGTGCATTCAACCCACACGTTTCCTCCCTGTCCTAAGGTAAACCCCAACGTCAGTACCGCGAATTAACTTGAGGGGGAATTTAGCGAGTGTCTGATAATCCAGGCTCTGATGCGGTCACTTAAAATTATACAATAGGCCTCTTGCAAAAGTACGTCATAATAGGGGCATGAAATACAAAACGATCAAAGCCTGCACCCGCTCGGTTTCAGACTGCTTTAATTCAGAAACACGCTGGCGCATTTCTTCCAACTCTGAGATGAGTATGGACAAGTTCCTCGCGATAAGGTTGACCATAGCCAAGAGCGGTTAATGTTTGTGCCATTTGCAGGTAGCAACAGCATATATGGTTGACTTGCTCGGGGTTTCGTTTTTTGGTGTAATAATCACACAAGCGGAGGTAGGGGTGTGGATTATCAAATTGAGCTTCCACTAATTGTTTGTATAGAGCAACTGCATGTTCTGTTTTCCCCTGGCTTTCCAGTTTAGCAGCATTTGCCTGCAAGTCGTAAAGCTGGCTAAGGATACGATCCATTTCCTCAATATAGGGCCGATTGGGGGTCTCTTTGGGAATGCTGGGGAGAGTTTTCAGTATCCGGTAATATCGGATGCCAGGTTTGGTTTCTTTGAATATCTCTTGCGCTGGCAAGAGATCGGGTGTCGTTGATGGCATGTGTAATGCCCCTTTCGTTATTATGTTTTTATCAAAATGAAATCTCCTTACGAAAATTATATAACATACCAGGCATCAAATGAGTTTAACTATCCCGGCCTGCTTGACTGACAAATCTCATAGAGTGCTGGTCTCAAATGGCATATAGACATCGATTTGAATAGAGAAAGTACGTTCTTTTCGCTCTTTTGCCTGTTTTCGAGAAGCCATTGCTGGTTCTGGGTCAGGCAAAGGAGACAATATGAGTTGAGTAATCAGTTCATAACCTTTGATCAATGCTCGGAGTACCCATTTCCAGCCGATTTTCAGGTAACTATTCCCACGAAACCAGTGCGCATCTACCCAGCGTCGTTTACCGGACGCAACGACTTCTGTCCCTTGGCAAACCAAGAATAACGTAGCCAGAGCCAGGACCAAGCATAAGCGCGATATGGCGTCCGCTGAACGGAAGAGAGAAGATTCAAGTTGGAAACCGCCAGATTTATCGTCCAAAAAGCTCTCTTCAATGTCAAAACGTAAACCATAATCGTCAAAGGTAGAGATGTCTGTCGGTTGATCGCTCACAATTAACCAATTTTCTTTCACGCCGATTGGTTTGGCTAAAGCTAAATGCACAACACCAAATTTCTTCTCTGTAATGTAGACATTATGCCAAAAACGAGCTTGTCCTCGTTTAAGCTTGATGTTCGTAATTTTGCAACGACGCTGATTGCGTCGGTAGGTATAAAAGCTGGACTTTACGCGAATTCTCCAGTGCCAATGCAAAGTTTCGCTGAGGTATTGCATCAATTTTGTGTCGGCAAATCCGCGATCAGCCAAGAAAACGACATTCGTGCCAAGAGGCAACAACATTACAGCTTTTTCTAGCAAATCACGATATTTTTCAAATGCAACTGTACTACTCTTGTGTTTGATCGTTGTCCAAACTAAAGGAATTGCACGTCCTCGATAGATGACAGAAATACGAATATGACAAATTTCGTTCCACAACATAGATGTATCTAATGCTATGTAGAGCGTATGCTTACCCCATTCAGCTAAAGCATCTCGAATAATAGGTGCGTACAACTCATTTGTTTTGATTTTTTCGTTACGTAACCAACGGCTAAACCTTCGGACTGTACTTTGGGCAAAATTTGCTCGGCTATCTACAAAAGGTGCCCATTCCGGCAAGTTAATCGTTTTACTTTTTATCAAACCAACCATCATCCATGCCAAAGTATGGAGATGGCGTATATCGAGCCAATGAGAATGTTGACCCAGCATCTGAAACAGGGTATCGTATAAGTCGGGAGTGTTTTTCATTCGTATCTTCCTTTCATTTGTGGTAAATAAAAGAAAAGATAACCTATATTTCAGGTTTTGGGAAACACTCCCGTAAAAGATTTGTCAGTCAATCAGG
>JBQVMC010000137.1:0-3295 GCA_052361145.1 Methanosarcinaceae archaeon | reverse complement strand
GTTCATTCCCGGGACTGTTGCCCGGCCTGCCTGGCGAGAAGGCAGAGTAATTTATGCCCATTAATCAAAAGGAAATATTACGCAGGGTTAGGCAATGGATCACTTATGCTGAAGAAGATTTGGTATTGGCCCAATATGCTCTGAATCTATCCAGTGGCTGTCCTTATAGATTAATTGCGTATCATGCTCAGCAATGCGCTGAGAAATACTTAAAAGCCTATCTGGTATTTCATTTGATTGATTTCCCTTATTCCCATGACATTCAATATTTGTTAAAATTGTGTTCGGGCGTTGCCAATTGGGCTAATGATTTGGATGATACAAAAGATCTCACCGTATTTGCTGTCACCGCGCGCTATCCTGGTAGTATTGAGGTAACTAAAGATGATGCTAAAAAAGCAATTGACCTGGCTACGCAGGTAAAGCAAAAGGTTCAGCAAGTATTTAATGACGAGAACGCGGATTTAACCAATGAAATTATGTCGGCAAAAGACGAGCATGTTACAGAAATAGGGGTGAACTGGGCTATAAAGCAGTTTACAGAATTGCTTAATAATAATGTACCGGCCGTCCATTTTTATATTCTGCAAGACTCCCGATCTATTAATATGCTGATGAAAAAAGTATCGCCTTAAAAATTATATGCAAAACTCAGCCAGGGGAAGAACGGAAAACCACCATCCATATCTGCTCCAAAGGGATACATAAGGGCCAGGTCCGCCGCTAACTGTCTGCCAAAAAAGCGAATCCCCAAAGATAACAGAGAAAAATCCGTATCCGGGAAAATCCAGTTTTCGGATATTAATTTACTTAAGTTTCGCACTTAGCTTTACTCTGTTTTCTCAAGCTTCTCGTGATTTAGATTCACGAAATATATCTATCTATACCAATCAAATACAGTATGTTATATCCAATATTCCATTTTTGTCATTTATGCGGCATTATTAAAAGTGTTGTCACTTGTTTGCTGTTTTATAGTTTTTAATAATGTAATCAGAATTTTTTCATATTTTGCATCGTTAAGCATTTTTCCATACAGCTCGTCTATTTCAATTTCAAATAATTCTATTAGCTGTAATTGCAATTCTACAAACAATACCCAGATTCGATTCACAATAGTCAATTCTAATAATTGTTTCCGGCTTTCTCTGAATAATTCTCCGGTGGTCTCATAGGCCAGGAATCGTTTATAAAATCCCAAAACGATGTACTGAATCATGCTTATCGTTGCATCGGTTATTTGAGCGTCAAAGTCATTAGACTCACTTTTCCCTAAATTCAAATATTGCTTTGCTTCTTTAAAAAAGACCTCAATGCTCCAGCGAATGTTATATATTTCTATTGCCTTATTGTAGGTTAGATTTAAATTGCTGGTCACTAACAACTGCCATTTACCTCTTTTAGAATAGCGGCTAAAAAATAGCTTTAACCTTATGCCTTTATAACTGACGATGAGCTCAATATACCAGGCATTAATTTTCTTAGAACGTTTCCTGCGGTGTTTAGTCATTTGTAATAATTGTTTGGCGCTGTATTCTTTACCGTCATAAAGATATTTCCGTTTGTCCATTTTGCACATGCCAAGAATATGAAGGAGCCCGCCTTTTATTTTGCGAATGTCCTTTATGAAGCGTTCGCTCATAAACCATTTATCCGTTAATACGTACTGAGCGGAAAATCCATTTCTTACGGCGCGCTTTATCATCTTCACTGTGTTTGTTATCTTACTTTCCGTCAACTCTTTAATCCGTTTCGACCCGGCGCTATTTGGCTCGCGTTTCTTTTGATAACGCTGCTTTAGTTCCTTCCCTGACAGGCCAAACGGACGCTTTTTGTTTTTTCCTTTCTCATTGTGAAAAGACTGATCTAAGGGGATGAAGCTCTTTCCGTCCCAATAGCCTAACAGCAACATTTTAAAGCCTAATACCATACGTTGTTTTACATGATCATAGACTCTGCCGATATGTTCAATTTTCTTACCGCTCTTTTCAAGCGTTGTATCGTCTGCGATGAAACATTTTGGCCTTTCATTAATAGAGGAATCGCCTCTTTGTTTTGTTAGCTTATCAAAGCGCTTTGATATCTTGATATGCAGGTTGCGCCAATTTATATCAGAGCGGTTTTTGAAGCGATAATATACGTCTTTCTCCGCATCGGTTAATTTTTCTGTCCCGGATATAAATAAGGCTCTTATGCTTGAAACTGCATGAAATGGCAAAAGTAGCAAGGTTAAAAGTATATCATGCCCTTTATAGCCCCGTTTCTTAAGTGAATTAATTTGCCGCGTGAGATGCATATCAAAAAAATTCCGGTAAAAATCTAATATTGTATCACTGACTTTTTCACTCTGAGTAAAAAAGTCTTTTATCTCGTTCAAATTCTTAATATCTTTGTGCTGTAGCATATGGCCCTCAATTTGGAATTACTTGTTTAACCTACTGTAATTTAACAAATTAAGTGGTCGTATGCTACATTTTTTCCTTATAAAAATGCTGTTTTTATTTAACTTAGGTTACTGCGAAACTTTAGTAAATTAAGAAAAACTCTTGGTTTAACGTAAAAGACGATGGCTAATCAAGAACCAATATTTTAAATCCGCCAATGCCCACGTCCGCGGATATATTTAAAAAGTCTTTACTCCGATTAAAATTGTGCGAAATCCAATAATCGTCATCTTCTTCATCTGCGTGTTCAATGTCAATAGAACTTAAAAATGAACTATTGATGCGCGCTTTAAAAGGGGTATCCTCATCTAAAAAGATACGGGCGCTGGCAACCCCAATTTCAATATCGATACGCGGGCTGCTTTTCAATTTCCCCGTAAAAAAGAAATCATAATCTCCAACTCCGCCTTCGAAGCGAAATTTTTTGAAATTGGCATTTAATAAATTCTTCCCTTTTATTTCACTAACGCCGGATTCAATATTGAACCGATGCATAACGATGGGATTCGGCTCAGAAAAATTCAGATACGTTTCACTGGCTCCTGTGCTGATGTTTAAGTCTTTTATTCTGAGAGAACCAAATTCAAACCGGTTTTCTGCAGCGCCATTTTCAATGACAAATTTAATGGGAATATCCGGACTAAAATAAAGATGCCAGGTATTCTGTTTTATGTCATCCAGATCTTTAAAGTTAAAACTATGTCCTTCTTCATCCTTGCTGCTGAAGCCCGGGGTGCTTATCTCTAAAATACCGGCGCCTTCATTAATAGTGTAGTCTATAGTTGGTTCTTCCTCGGTGAACTTTAGCTCGCACTTAAAAAGGTCATTTGATTTTCCAGGATGGATATAAA
>JBQVMC010000136.1:0-3402 GCA_052361145.1 Methanosarcinaceae archaeon | reverse complement strand
CTCAAGTATAGAACTGTAAATTATTTATTAAAAGAATACAACCATCTAAGTAAATCCTTGTCCTGTTTCCAAGATGGAATAACCGGAACTGTTTCAGGATCAAAGGCTTTTTCTAAAGCCTCCCGTTTCATCTTGCCATCTATTCTGGCGTATATTTCTGTTGTTTTTAAATCGACGTGCCCCAGTATATCTCTAATATAAACAAGATTTACCCCAGCTTGTAAAAGATGCATTGCTTTACTGTGTCTTAATACGTGAGGAGAGATTTTATCGGAAGATAATTTTTTAGCTTTGGATATTAACTCAAAGTGCTTGTTTAAAATATATGCTACACCAGCACGTGTAAGAGCAAAATTCATGCGATTTGTAAAAAGTGTAGCCGTCTGTTTTTCCGAAGTGAGTAACGATTTCTCTTTGATGTATAATCCAACTAAATCTGCCGTAGGTTGCATCAATGGAACTATTCTTGTTTTGTTTCCCTTGCCGGTTAATCTGACCGTTGCTGGAGGTCCAATTCGGATATCACGGACTTTCAAGTCAATCATTTCTTGAACACGGGCTCCGGTATCATACATGAGACTAAGTAGCACAGCATCTCTACGCCCCCCAAGAGTTGTCGTGTCAGGTTGCGCAAGTATTGCCTTAATTGTTTCAAGGGAAAGGTAATTAATGCTTCTGTGAAACGCTTTTTTAAATGGTATAGTCAAAATTTTCTGATATTCGTGTAATAAAGAGGGATCGACTTCCTGCATATAACGAAAAAACGAATGGATTGCCGCCAGCCGCTGGTTTCGTGTTCTTACAGAGACGCCTCTGTTGTTTTCAAGCCAGTTTAAAAATGACGACACCAGCTCTTTGTTGAGAGTTGACAAATCAATATATTCTGGTTTAATTGAATGGACTTCTTTGCAATATTTTAGAAGTAAAATAAAAGAGTCTCTATACGAACTTATAGTATTGTTACTCAGTCCTCTTTCGCAAGGCAGGAACTTTGTTAGGAAGTTGCTGAGGAAATATGAAAAATTAGTTGGTTGTTTCATTGATTTTTACCTCCGGTATTACATATGAACTGATAGAACTGACTTCTGTAACTACTTCCGGGAATACCTCCTGGGTCAACCTGACATATCGTTCTGTTGCTTCTATGGACGAATGTCCGAGATAAGTTGAAAGTATGGGTAGACTACAGTATATATCCATGCCGTTGTCATGCATTTTTTTCAAAGCTTGCACCGCGAAAGTGTGGCGAAAATCATGCATTCTTGGCCCAACTCCTCTACCACCATGGGAAATGCCAGCTTTCCAGAGTATCTTTACAAAGCATTCGCGCACGTAGTTGCTAGAGTATGCTGTTCCATCTAGCTTCGGGAAAAAATAGTCTTTATCGGTTGAGGTCAAATGATTTTTTTCGTAATAATTCCGACAGTAACATAATAAATCTGTTTGTATTGGCGCCAAACGGTCTTTATCAAACTTGCCGTGCTTTATTGTAAGAATTCCCTCGGTCAGGTTGACATTGCGTATTTTAAGATTTAAAGCTTCTGAAATACGAAGACCACAACAATACAATATTCTAAACAAAAGCGGTGCTACGGTCATCATGTTGGAGCGACTTGCGTCTATTTTAAAGTTGTCGCAGGAATGAAAAAAGGCTACGAGTTCGTTGCGTGTGTAGATATGTGGAACATAGTCGTTTTTGAAACGTTTTATTCTGGTCGGTATATAAACAGAAAAACCCTTTTGCTGCATAAAAATCAAAAACTGTTTAAGAATATGAAGCCGCGCATTCCTGCTCAGTAATGTTATCTGCCCAGCGGATGCCCAGTTCATAACAACATCTTTATCAATACCGTTTATTGGAATTTTCTGCTGATCGACTGTGGCAGAAAAAGAGGCCAGTAAATACGGTCTAGCTTTGTATTTTTTACCAAGAGCGTGACTATATTGCATATATTCAGCCATGAAGGGAGCAAGCTCTCCTGAATAAAATGTTGGACTTTCGTTATTACGCATTTTTATTCTCCTTATTAAGCATATCTAAAATTACAGGCATATCCAAAGAACAAGCACGCAGTTGTTTAATATCAATTTTTAAATAATGCATAGTTGTTTGAGTATCGACATGTCCAAGAGATTCGGAGATTACCGGTAAAGTCGTACCATTGGCAAGCAGAATGGAGGCAAGACTATGGCGCAGTGAATGTCCGCCACTTTGCTTACTAGGAGGTATTTTTATTCCGGCTTCTTTCAGGCGTTTATGTACAATGTTATAAACGCCTGAGTTTTCAAGTCTGTGCAGGGGAACTGCAGCACGCAGAAAAACAAAAGGGGAATCAAGTTTTGGACGACCATGTTTTAGATAGTCGATAATGGCATTGCCAACCTCATTAAGCAAAGGTAAAATAATTTTTTTCCCCGTTTTTTGCTGGTGAAATTCTAAAATACCATCTTCCCATTTTAGGTTTTCGAACTTAAGCCCTGTCAGATCTGCTGTCCTTAATCCAAGACGGCAAAATAGTTGAAGCATCGCATAGTCTCTTTTCCCTCTAGAATTGCCACGGTCTATACTGTTAAGCAGTGTTATTATTTCTTCTTTTGTATATGTATTAGGTACTGTGATGTTTGTCCGTTTTCGTATGTAAGGAACATGGACACTAAAGTCAGACTCGATAATGTGATTTTCGTACATGTACCTGAATAGACCGCGTAGTGTACTTGCAGCGTCTCTAACACGCGAAGCACTTCTTGCACTGGGCAAAGACTTAAAAAAATCAATAAAAAGTGCTGGCGTCAATTCAGAAAAACTCCGTATGTTATGTTGGACAAGGAAAGAGTCGAATCTTTCTAGGAAAAGCATCTTGCTATCAATAGTTGACCTAGCGAGGTTCGCTGCTATATGTCGGAGATACTTGGTGAAAACTTTTGCTGATAATTCAGAGAACGCCGGTATAAGTTGAGGTTTTCGCCAGGAAACGCGGCTAAAATGCAAATAGTTATAAAGAATATTAAGGGCTCTGATATCTCTCCTGCACTGATTCTTCGATTTTGACTTGCTGCCAAAATCCAATGAATCAAGCATGAATTGACGGATGAAATTTGGGGAATATTCAAATGAATTAACCGAATCACCTGCAAATTCTTTTAACTTGTTCCATACCATATTGCAAGAGTCAATATACTGTTCAGAATATTGGTGTACACGCAGTTGAGAATTAACATTTTCAATTAGTTGAATCAGGTTTACTGTTCTCGGGAATAGACACTCGTGAGAAGATTCCGTGTTGAAAGAAGGTAATGAGTTTTTCATAAAACGCCTTTTGTTACAATGGTTAAAAGATAGAGCGATTGCTCTGCGATACACCCAATGTACTGTGTTTTATGCTTTGTGCCTTACCATGATGA
>JBQVMC010000135.1:0-3421 GCA_052361145.1 Methanosarcinaceae archaeon | reverse complement strand
TGGGCCCGCTGAGATTCGAACTCAGGACCTCCGCCATGTCAAGGCGACGTCATAACCGGCTAGACCACGAGCCCTTTACATTCGGTGCAACATTCATATTGCACAATTACTGATAAACTTTTGGGTTGGATGTCATTGGAGTGCCCACACTTCACATTTATAATTATAATTATAATTGTAGTGTTTATGTTTACAGATAATTCCCGGATTTAATCGTTGATATCTTGGGATTCTCGCCACAAACCGGGCAGGTCGGATTTTTCTTTATTTTTATCTCATCGAAGGTCATTTGGATTGCATCATAGTATATCATGCGCCCGGTCAGCAGTTTTCCAATGTCCAGCAGGTATTTGATTACTTCTGTTGCCTGGATCACCCCTATTATCCCGGGAAGTACGCCTATCACCCCTGCTTCCTTACAACTGGGAATCATTTCGGCAGGTGGAGCATGTTCGAACAGGCAACGATAACAGGGTCTACCGTTTGGGAGAATCGTCATGACCTGTCCTTCAAACCGAAATATGCTACCATGTGAGAGGGGTATTCCTGTAAGTACACAGGCATCGTTCACAAGATATCTTGTTGCAAAATTATCGGAACAATCAACTACGATGTCATAATTTTTGATGATATCGAGTATGTTATCCGGAGTTATGCGTTCGTAATAGGTCTTGACCTCTACATCAGGGTTCAATTTGGTCACAAACTGTGCTGCAGATTCAACTTTTGGCATATCAACGTTGCCACCGTGTATCACCTGCCTCTGGAGGTTGCTTAAATCTACCAGATCATCATCCACGATACCGATCGTGCCGATACCTGCTGCTGCAAGATACTGTATAACAGGTGAACCAAGCCCGCCTGCACCTATACAAAGAACTCTGGAAGACAATAGTTTTTCCTGTCCTTTTCCGCCAACCTCTTTTAGGACTATGTGCCGTGAGTAACGGCGTTTCTGTTCGTCATTGAATGCGACCATAATTTGTAGCCTCTTTTTCTTTTATTGCTGTTTTTTGTCTATAAGTGTATGGTTGGGCAAGTTTAAAATATTAGTCAGTTAACTTTTTTGTGTGTATGACAGACACTGAGTGCATGTATGACTCAGAACCATCTCAATTCAGATGTTCAAGTATAGTCAGGTGGTTGTTGGCATACAGTTCTTCAAAACTTAAAAACTGTATGTTATATATTTAATGAAGTTATATATTTTGAAAATATAATCGCTTTATGGATGGTAGTAAATGGAACAAATTAACATAAAAGAACTCAGCGAACGGGATATTTGTACCAAATATATCACCCCTGCTATTCAACAGGCCGGATGGGATTTGCATATCCAGATACGTGAAGAAGTGACCTTTACCGATGGCCGGGTAATCGTTAAAGGTCAATCCACAAGCAGGGGGAGTCAAAAGCGGGCGGATTACATACTTTACTACAAACCTAACATTCCTATTGCAGTAATAGAAGCCAAAAACAACAAATTTGATGTCGGTGATGGTATGCAACAGGCGCTTGGATATGCCGAGATGTTGGATGTGCCTTTTGTATATAGTTCCAATGGCGATGCGTTCTTAGAACATGACCGTACTGCAACTTCGGGAAATGTGGAACGAAGAATACCACTCAATGGTTTTCCCTCTCCGAAAAAGCTCTGGAAGAAGTACTGTGTATGGAAGGGTATTGATAGGTCCAAAGAGCAAATTGTGACACAGGAATATTATACAGATAGTAGCGGAAAAACTCCACGGTACTACCAGCAAATCGCTATTAACCGCACGGTTGAAGCAATTTCTAAAGGGCAGGATCGTTTGTTGTTGGTTATGGCTACTGGTACTGGAAAAACATTTACTGCTTTCCAGATAATCTGGCGATTGTGGAAATCTCGTACTAAAAAACGCATTCTGTTCCTTGCTGATCGCAATATTTTGATCGATCAAACACGGACGAATGATTTTAAGCCTTTTGGCAATGTTATGACAAAAATCAAAAATCGTCAGGTGGATAAGTCGTATGAGATTTACCTTTCTCTTTATCAGGCTGTTACGGGAACGGAGGAAGAGAAGAACATTTACAAGCAGTTCTCGCCGGATTTCTTTGATCTTATTGTTGTAGATGAGTGCCACCGTGGGAGTGCTGATGAGGATTCGGCATGGCATGAAATTCTTGAATATTTTTCGTCTGCAACCCATATTGGATTTACTGCAACACCAAAGGAAACAAAATATGTTTCCAACATACACTATTTCGGGGAGCCGATCTACACATATTCACTTAAACAGGGAATTGAAGATGGTTTTCTGGCACCGTATAAAGTAATACGGATTGATTTTGATAAAGACCTCGAAGGATGGCGGCCTGAGAAGGATAAGACAGATAAGTACGGTCAGATGATTGAAGATCGTATATACAACCAGAAGGATTTTGATCGGGAACTTGTGTTTGAACAACGTACCCAGCTTGTGGCTAAGAAAGTTACAGAGTTTTTAAAGGCAACAGATCGTTTTGATAAAACCATTGTTTTTTGTGAGAATATCGACCATGCTGAGCGGATGCGTCAGGCGCTTGTTAATGAGAATGCTGATCTTGCAGCCCAAAATAGCAAGTATATCATGCGAATAACAGGCGATAATGCGGAGGGCAAAGCGGAGCTTGACAATTTTATCCTGCCGGAAAGTCGTTATCCTGTTATTACCACTACATCTAAACTCCTGTCAACCGGAGTTGATGTGCAGACCTGTAAGGTCATAGTCCTTGATCAGCGCATTCAATCCCTGGGTCAGTTTAAACAGATAATTGGTAGGGGGACACGTATTAACGAGGATTTTGATAAGTATTTCTTCACAATTATTGACTTCAAGAAGGCTACTGAGCTGTTTGCTGATCCGGATTTCGATGGAGAGCCTGTGGATGTACACGAACCAGGGACTACCAGACCTATTGTACCTAAAGAGTATTCTGAATCAGAGCGTGAAAAATATGTGGTGGATGATGTGGAGGTGCACACCATTGCTGAGCGTGTGCAGTATGTTGGCAAAGATGGCAAATTAATTACCGAATCACTTAAGGATTACACCAGCAAGGCTGTGCTTAAGGATTTCACTTCACTGGATTCATTCCTTACATACTGGGGAAAGGCTGAACAAAAGATGGCAGTTGTCAGGGAACTTGAAGATGAGGGTGTGATGTTTGAAGAGTTGGCAGAAATGGTGGGCAAGGATTTTGACCCGTTTGACATGATATGTCATGTTGTGTTTGACCAGCCGCCACTTAGCCGGAAGGATCGGGCAAAAAAAGTTCGTAAGAGCGACTACTTTACCAAATATGGTGAGCAAGCTCGTGTTGTCCTTGATGCGCTGCTGGATAAGTATGCAGACGAGGGTATTGACTTGACTTTCAAAGATGTGTCAAAAACCAATCG
>JBQVMC010000134.1:0-3740 GCA_052361145.1 Methanosarcinaceae archaeon | reverse complement strand
TAATAATAATAATAATAATAATAATAATAATAATAATAATAATAATAATAATAATAATAATAATAATAATAATAATTCAAAGAGTGGGACATTCCCTTTTGGAAGATACTTCACAGGAATGTCTGAAAAACCTAGGATGAAACGGATACATTTCGAAGGATATATGTATTGCCATGGTGTTTTACATATACTGTAATATTAGAAATCTTTATGAGAAGGGATTTTATTGGAACTTAACGGAGTAGAAATAGAAGATACATATGCAGAAGCGTTCCCTATTAAAGTGGCACGGGTATTGATTACAGCAGCAACAAAGCACTGGGCATTAGTGGCTGCAAACGAAGCAACAGGATTTGGTACATCAGTCATCATGTGTCCTGCAGAAGCCGGTATTGAGAAGGTTGTTGGCGGCGATGAGACACCTGACGGCAGACCCGGTGTGTATATCCAGATATGCACGTTCGGCTACAAATCACTCGAACAGCAGGTACTTGAGCGTGTGGGACAGTGCATTTTAACAGCACCCACAACTGCCGTGTTCAACGGTCTTCCTGATGCTGAGAAACAGTTTGACACAGGTTTCAAACTTAAGTTCTTTGCAGACGGCACAGAATCCGAGACAGAGATTGCAGGCAGGAAGATGTACAGGATTCCCATGATGGAAGGCGACTTTTTAGTCGAGCATTCGATCGGTGCAGTAGAAGGAGTGGCAGGCGGCAACTTCTTTATGCTCGCAGATAGCCAGATGAGCGGTCTTACAGCAGCAGAGGTTGCAGTTGAAGCAATCCAGCAACTTGAGGGTTCAATTACACCATTCCCAGGTGGTATTGTTTCAAGTGGTTCAAAGCCCGGAGCGAACAAGTACAAGTTCTTAAAGGCAACCGCAAACGAGAAATTCTGCCCATCTATCAAGGACCAGATCGAAGGTACCAAGATTCCTGATGATGTTAATGCCGTGTATGAGATTGTTATAAACGGTGTAGACACTGATGCAGTTGGTAAGGCAACAGCAGCAGGTATCAAGGCAGCTGTGAAAATTCCAGGTGTGAAATCGATCACAGCAGGAAACTACGGTGGAACTCTTGGACCACACAAGTTCAAGTTACACGACCTTTTATAAGGTCGTGCTTTCTTTCTTTTTATTTTTTTGATCATGTCCATTATTTACAATTAAAATTCTGGTATCACTATCCTGCCATAATATTATTTTCAGGCTTACTTGCCTTGATAATCGCGTAAACCAATCCGGTAATCACACTTATGGCCATAATTGACAGTGGGGCGAAACCGAAACGTACCCTATGCGATTATATTCATAAATCTGAAAAAAATGTTTTGTGGGTCTGATTGTAAATGATTCAACCATAAAGTATGCAAAGGGGATTTAAAGTCGGTGCTTACCTCCCTCCATTTTGCCGATTAAGAATGTGAGTGCCCGACATCCCCTGGTAATTTGACATTGAAATAAAAATATTGGTTTCCACATGCTTACAAATGAATATCGTTTAGCACTACACAAATTTATATTTTAATGATAATTGCTCCAACACCAAAGATTTTGATAGTCCCCATTCCACAAAAAATAATCGGAAATCTCATTTCCCAATCGGCTGCACGCTATCAGGCGTATCTACAGATATTTCAGATGAATTTATATCAAAAACGATCATACCTGTCTTTAGATCCTTTGATTCATCCTGTGTAAGCGTTTTGGAAACAGCCTTACTAGATATTATAGCACTGTTACCAAGCGGATCTTCAATAATAATGGTTAATTTTTGCTTACCGGACTTTGTATTGTCCAGTTTTTTCAAAATTTCCAGACTGAGTGTGTATTTCTCCTCCTCATCCCTGACCCATTTGGATGCCATAATGACCACATTTCGTACCCTGTCCAGCACGCCTTCAATGTTAGTCACATATGACTCGGATACCGTACCAGGTTCCACATCGATACCAAGTTCAGGAATTCGTATTGTTCCGGAAGTGGAACGAACAACTCTTGCATTGAGATCTTCGACCGTATCGATCGTCATCTCATAACGCACAGGTTCCTTCTGCGTCAGGATCATTGTATCCGCAAACCTGAAACTGCATTCACAAAGCGCAGTGATATACATCACTTCGCCAAAAAAAGGAATGTTGTCACACTTCCATTTAATGATCAAGTCCCTGTGGCATAGAGGACAGGTTGTGAGCGTTTCAAAGTTTTGTATAGGATTCTGTTGGGTGGTCAATATCGGGAACCGGTAATCTTTGATCTATCGATCCTGATGCCAGATGGGGTCACCAGTACCTGGTCGTCCTTGATACCTGCAATATCGCCGCGAACATCTGTAACAACATCTTTTAAGTCCTTTAACGCACGGTCAAGCAGTAGTTTGTCAGCCTTGATGTTCGAGATATCTATCATCAAAATGTTTCCGTCATATATCTCTTTTTTAAGACCTGGCAATTCGTTAAAATTTGTGAGTTCCGCAACTCTTATGTATGTCTCTGCAGGTTCTTCATCCAATATTTCCTGATATTTTCCAAGATCAATCTCTGTATATTCATCAACGCCACTTGTAGGTTTTGTACCACTGCCAAACAGTTTATCCATAATTTTTGCCATTATCCGCACCTTTATTCCATGAAACTTTAGTGATATATTGTAATGTATTGATATTAATCTTAATTAAGTTTGTCATTATGCCTATCTAAACTTATTTTATGTTATTTTATGTTATTGATTTCATGTTGTTGGTTTTATGCTATATATAAAGTGTACCCATAAAAATAAGTCCCAATGATCGATTGGTGATTTATTATACCAATTACAATTGAAAAGATATATAATTCAAAACGTAATATATTATTGGCATGAAAGGATTGATACCGGCTGCAGGAAGTGGAACCCGTTTGGGTCCGTTCACTCAGGCTATGCCAAAGGAACTATTGCCAGTGGGTAATAAGGCAGTAATAGAACATGTGGTAGAATCATTTGTGACCGCCGGAATCAAAGATATAACAATTGTCGTGAGCCCTAAAAAACACGGGCTTTCCGATTATTTCGGTTCTGGCAAGCGGTTTGGCATTAATTTGACCTACGTTGTTCAGGATGAGCGGCTGGGGCTTGCGAATGCTGTTGCTGCGGGTGAACATGTTATTAATGGGACTTCTTTTGCGGTGGTACTTGGAGACAACTTCTTCTCACCTAGTTCCGTACTGCGTGATATCAAAGATTTTCATGAAGCAAACAATGCGGACGCTACGATCGGTGTTGTGGAAGTTACCGATGTAACACGCCACGGGATCATCAAACCGGATGGGATCAATGTTGCTGACCTTGTGGAGAAACCAAATCCTGCGAAAGCACCAAGCAATCTGGGAATTGCTGGTGTGTATGTCTTCGAGCCTGGCATATTTGATGCAATAAATAACACCAAACCTGGATTTAAGGGTGAATACCAGCTTACGGATTCTATCAAGATATTGGTTGAACAGGATGCAAGGGTAATATATAAGCGGATTTCTGGCATCCATATCGATGTAGGGACACCGGAAGACCTGATGCGGGCGAACGAGTTTTATTTGAATAAAAGTGCGCTATCTGATTAATTGGTTGTTAGTGTGTCCTCTTCAAATCTAATGGTAACTGATTCAATTTTGGTATTTGTATATCTTAAATACTGTTTGCAGAATTCAAATGTATATGAATCAAAAACCAATGCGACCGCCGCCAGGCGGCATTTTCCATA
>JBQVMC010000133.1:0-3798 GCA_052361145.1 Methanosarcinaceae archaeon | reverse complement strand
TTTTAATATATTCCGGATAAACGGATCATGGCAAAAAAGATTCACCGCAGAGGGGACTTATTTTTCTCTGCGTGCCTCTGCGGTTTTCAAAACCATTCCATAAGATAATAAAAAGTCTCAAGAATACGACAAATGATGTTTGCAAGTCGAATGATATCATAACAAATCCAAGTCCATCTTGAAATTAATAAAAAGAACAGGTGATATTATGAGCCTTTTGGATATAATATGGGACCTATTCAGAAAACCAAGATCAGTCTCAATTAAAAATATGCCGGAAATATCTGGAACGAAAGTGAAGGAAATTTTAAAAGGATATAATGCAGGTAATAAATGGGTCGGTGACGAGACTTTCAGATTAATTGACACAAGTAATCTGATTGATTTTTTAAGTAAAAATCCGGTAAGTAATAGAAAATATATAACAGATTTTCACGATTGTGATGACTTCTGCTACGAATTAATGGGTGAGGTAAGTACCTGGTATCCGGAAGGGACTTTTGGTATGGTATGGGGAAACAAGGTCAAAGACAATGAAGCACATGCGTGGAATTTCTTCATAAATGAAAATAATGAAATTATGTATGTGGAACCCCAAACAGATGAAATATTCGTGCCTTCAACAGAAAATGTATGGATAATGATCATATAGTGTAAATAAAAATTAGAGCATATATCATCGGCCAGCAGCAATATTGTACATGAAAACATGGCTGCATATGCAATTATATATATAGTAGACATATTAAGATACAATAACAAAATCCAGTCGTTTTGTGAATAAATTGGACGTATATGCGAGCACAAATCAATGATTGGTGAAACAACTGAAAAATGGATAGTATCTATTAAATACAACAAATAAAAACATTATATAACCGGTGAGAATACAAAAATGGTACGTGGATCAGTAGGTGTAATATTTGGAGAGACTGGCACGCTTGATTTTAAGATGCTAATATCAGATAGCACAGCTATTCACAGGGGTGACTACGTAAAAGCCTGGCATGAGACTGATGGTTGGGTACTGGCGCAGTTGCTTTCCATCACCCGTTCAAGTGATTCATATTCCTTCAAAGAGGCAAAAAACGGAAGGCGTACAGACAAGAGCGGGGATAAAATAGTTGCATATGTAACCGTGATCGGAACTCGTGATGGTGCAGGACTGTTAAGAACACCCCTTACCCCGTTTAGTCCTGGTGATCCCATATACAAAGCTGATGGTAACCTGATCCGTTCTGTTCTCGGACTCTCTGGCAAAGACATGTACCTGGGGTTGCTTGACGGCACAAACATAACAGTACAGTTAAGTGTAAACAGCCTTGTGCAGAAACATTGCAGCATCCTTGCAAAGACCGGCAGCGGTAAATCATACACCGCAGGCGTTCTGTTAGAGGAGATGCTTGATCGGAACATACCTCTTTTGATCATCGACCCGCACAGTGAATATGCATCACTCAAAAAAGCGGCATCCCCTGATTCAGGTGATTTCAAAAAATACGGTGTTTCACCAAAAGGCTATGGACCACAGGTAACGATCTACACACCTGCGAACAAAGTAATAAATCCGGATGCAGATGAAGTGTTCAGGTTAAATGGTACAAACCTGACAGTCAGGGAACTTATCGCGATATTCCCTGATAACTATACAAGCACATATATGGGGATACTCTATGAAGCCGTTCAGAAACTCAAGGCTGAAATGGAAACCTATACACTTGATGACATTATCTTTGAGGTCGGGAATGATAAAAGCAAGGCAAAATGGAATGTTATCAACCTGCTTGAGGAAATACGTGAAACAGGAATACTCTCTACAAATTTCACCCCTATTGATGAACTTATTCAAAAAGGCAGGGCAGCAGTGATCGATTTTAAAGGTGTTGCACCTGACATACAGAGCATGATAGTAGCAAGACTTTGCACAATCATGTTTGAAGCACGTAAATTAAACCGTATACCACCTGGGATGCTGGTAATCGAAGAAGCACACAATTTTGCACCGGAGCGTGGATTTAGCAAGACTGCAAGTTCGGAGATATTGCGAACCATCGCATCAGAGGGACGCAAATTCGGTCTTGGCATGATGGTAATATCCCAGCGCCCGGCACGTATTGACAAGAACGTGCTCTCCCAGTGCGGCACACAGATCATCATGAAAGTTACAAATCCAAACGACCTCAAATCCATAAGTAAAGGACTTGAAGGTGTAAATTCATATGTAGAAGAAGAATTGAAAAGACTGCCCCCCGGTGTTGCCATGCTTGTAAGCAACGATATCGAGCGACCGGTACTTATTGATATAAGGGTCAGGAAAGCAAAACACGGCGGTGAATCCGTAAATGTTCTTAAAAGTGCAAGATCTACGTCCCAACCCGTGCTTGAACCCACAACAACAAGAGTACAGCCAGAATCAGCATCAACCACACCTGTAATATCTCCGCAACCAAAGCGAAAACCATCACGTTCCAAAGAAAGTGGAAATGGAGGATTGTTTAAGAAAATCTTTGGTGCCAAATAGTAAAATTGTACAGCGGTAGAAAATATGGCAGCAGATTTAAATGAAAAGATTGAAAGATATGAAGGATTGCTCAGTGAAGCACTTGATAAGGCTGAATTTGCACCGATCAAAGAATCTCACTCATATACAGTTGCCACGGATTTTCATAATATGGCAAGATCATATTATAAGGACGGTGTTCATTTTATAGAAAATGACGATCCTGTGAATGCTCTTGTATGCTTTAGTTACGGACATGCCTGGCTTGATGCCGGTGCACGTCTTGGTGTATTTAATGTGGACGATGACGTGTTGTTCACGATATAACCATGAGTATTATCAATTACAATTACAAACAATCCGATTATAATTGCAATTATTATCATTATCATTATCATAATCACAGTAAATATCAGTTATAATCGGAATTATCTTACTGTATTAAAGACTTAGATCGAAGATGAATGTATATTAAAACATTTGGAGAGAATAAGATATGGGACATTACCGTGTAACGCTTGAAGCCGCCTGGTTAGTAAGGGATGTACAGACAGCAGATGATGCGATTGGAGTTGCAATTGCAGAAGCCGGCAAAAGATTGAATCCGAAACTTGATTTTGTAGATATTGATATTGGGACTACATACTGCCCTGCATGTAACGAACCGTTTGGCAGTGTGTTCTTAACAGCCAACACTGCAATCGTGGGTCTTGTTCTTGAAATGAAAGTATTTGATGCCGAGTCCGAAGAACACGGAGCAAGAATTGCAAAATCAGTGATTGGACAGGCACTTCGTGATGTGCCATTAAACGTTATCGAAGTTGAAGAGTTCGAAAAACCCTGAACTTTAAGTTAAGTTAAGTTAAGTTAAGTCAAAAGCAAAATCACAATTTAGATTTCAACGATAAATAACATATGGTTCGTATCTACTTCAAAAAACAGGGTGAAATTCATATTCGGATTATTAAAACCAAGTGCCAAAGCAACTTTTGATTTTAAAATGGGGTTAGTTACCCTTAGACTTGAAGCGGATACTATGGTTAGAAAATATTGTGCGGATAACTTCATATTCAGGATGTATTATTAAATATGAATCGCCTCAACTCAATTAATGTACTAAATGCATGGGAAAATAATATTATCTAATATCCTGAAAATATTGTAAACCACGCCTAATATTCACCTATTCAACATTAAATTGTCCTGCCTTTGCCATTCTGTATATAATAATAATAATAATAATAATAATAATAATAATAATAATAATAATAATAATAATAATAATAATAATAATAATA
>JBQVMC010000132.1:0-4046 GCA_052361145.1 Methanosarcinaceae archaeon | reverse complement strand
TCGCCACGTGTAAGAAAAAAGTAAATATGTTTTGTTAGGTTAAATTTCGGAAAAACTCTTTTTATGATAAAATCGAAAAAATAATAAATAAGGTTTAATATAGGAGGATATTTTCTTAAAATACGTTTTTTGCGTTGATTCTTGGTTTCTATACATCCTATAAAAACACCTTCTTTTGGGAGTTTTCTGTTGACAGTCTCAAAAAACTTATTAATAAATCGTATATCGTTGATTCGTTTTAGATTAACAATTTTTTTATAATGATTTTCAGGAAGTTTTTCAACATTAAATTTAGTTGTAGTTGCCAGCAAAGAATAATTTGGAATATTAAGATCAATATTTTCTGCTATAAAGTGAAAAACACTAAGGCCTGATTCTTCAACAATGGCATCTTTTATATTTTCAGGAAAGGGTTCTAATGTTAATTCGCGAGGGAATGGTTCAGAAACAGGAATATTTGTTTGTCGGCCTGCAACACGCTGGTACATTTCAAATACTTTTGAAGAATCGACTCCCTGTTTGGTATTAGAGATATAATAATCAAAAAAAGCAAAAAACAGTTCGATTATGGTAGTTAAAACAATAACTCCCCCAAAAACTAACCGTGAATAAAACACCGATCGGAACATAAACATTAAAATTGTAGCTATTCCGGTTATTATCAGGTTGATAATTATTATATACAGAATGGCACGACGCAATTTTAAGCGTTCGGGAGCAGAATATTTTTTTGTTAATAAGGAAACAATAAGCCATGTGAATACAAAAACAAGGAAAGGAATAATATAATTAGGCAAATAAACCCGTTTTGTTGCCGGTTTTATCCATATCATGATAAAAAATGCAATAAACAGCACAAGGATATCAAAAAAAGTATTTATAAATAAGGAACGACGATTCATTTTATTAGTTTTAAAGCTTGCTCTACCTTTGGCGGGTTCAAAGCCCGCCTGCCGGACGGGCAAGTTCAGAGTTTCACCATTCGATGGCGTTAATAAGTTTAAAGTTAAGAATTTGTTATCAAATTATCAAAGTTCAAACGCCTACTTTTATTTTTTGGCTTTTCAGGATGTTCCTGAAACGCATTTTACTTAGAGAATTTGAGGTTTTATAGGGTATAGCACGAATATTTTTTATGGTTCTGTAGCTACACTTTCATAATCTCCTCTATTTTTAGATTAAACAGTTTTGTTATTTCACTTTGAATTGTATTTAGTTCCGGCATCATAATTTTCTTTAACTTATATCCAACCTCCAATTCACTTACTTTAATATTATTTAATTCATCTGTTATATCATAATACGATAGTTTACAGTTATTTTTCTTATTATATGTTTTTATCCAAGGATATATTGTGGTTTCTAATTCTTTAACAATGGCATATGAAAACATACAAACAAAAACATGCCCTCTGGTTTGGGCTTCATTTATATGAAAAATTGGCCTGATGTTCAATTTATCAGTTTTCATATCTCTAAAAGCATGCTCTACATTTTGTAATTCCTTGTATTTTTCTCTTACTTGTTTTGCATTCATATCATCCTTTATAACAGTGCTTTCAATAATATATTTTCCATCTAACATCTTTTCTTCCTGATATTTCTGAAGGTCATAATCTATCTTAAATTCATCGTTAGAAATTGTAATCGTATAAAATTTCGACATTTTATATTGTTTTAATGCTTTGGTAACTCTGTATTTATAACTATCAATAGCTTTCTCTGCAAATTCTGTAACAAGTTTATTGTTTCTGTGCCCTTCTTTTATTTTTTTAATATTTTCTAAATTCTGTTCTTGACGTTTATTCCATGATTTTTTTATTAATGATACTTCTTGCTCAAATCTTGATTTTAATGCCTCTCTTGTCTGATTTTTCTCTTTCTGCAATACGGGATTGTTACACAATATATACCTAACTTTCCCGTCTTCTATCTCAACTAAATCTTTCGAGAATAATTCTAACTGAATAATCTTGTTGTTTATTAGTGCTCTTATTTCGCTACTTGATAAGGCACTAATGTATGATATGTTCTGTTTTTCATCTTCCGACAATTCTTCTAAATTTAATCTAATGCGCATACCTCTATCTCCAACCAAAATAATAGACTCTGCACCAAATTGTTCTTTTATTGTTGTTAATTGCTCATTTACAGTTTTATAATCAAGCTCGTTTCCTTCAAACACTTGTATTTTTAAAGGGAAACCCAGATTATCAGTAATAAGCCCTATAGTTATCTGTTTCTTCCCTTTTTTACCATCTCTGTTGTATCCAAAAGCTGAAAGAGCATTTTCGGTTCCTTCAAAATAACTACTTGTTATGTCATATAAATATATATTCTTATGACGCTTACGATGATAAACATTCCATTTCTTTTCAATCTTGGCCTGCATTCTGCTAAATTCCCCTAATTCAAAATACAGATCATCAAGTTTGAGTGCTTCGGTATCAATACCTAATCGTTCTGATACATAATTATTACGCTTTATCCAATTGTAAATGTGCAGTTTACTACCTTTTGTCACAATCTTCCCTATTATCATTAATCTGATAATATTTGCTTTTGAACCGTAAGTTTTTGCTAAAGTTTCGGTTATTCGAAGTCTGTCCATTATTGTTAAAAGAAGATGGATGAAACCAAAGTCGATTGTCTTATTGATTTTAATGTCTTCACTGTCAATAAGAACACCTTTTGTTTTATTTATTGATGTTTTAAGAGCAGTTAACGTTTTGTTATCTAAACCATATTTTGATAAATTTAGAACTACCTCAGTTTTAGGATTGCCGGTTTCCGCATCTCTATACTTTTTGCAAAGTAATACCGACTGGTATATTTTGCCATTTTTACCTTTACTTTTATTGAATTGCAAGTACATATTGCAAATATAAGTAATAGTTACCACAAATACAAGTTAATAATCTTTTATTCAAATTTATAAATTACCTTAACTGTTGCTACATAATATAGAAAATATCGCTATAACTTCCGTGAAATATGAAAACACCTAAGTAAGTTCCGTTTTAACGGTCTTCGGTTAAATTTTGGCGGGGATTTTCGCCTTGTTTCCCTATCCCCGGTTAATAAAGTTTAAAGATAGCATTATTTGTCAAACCGTTACAAAAACCCCGCTTGAATTTGAACCGATGTTACCAGTTGGCGTTATGCTAAGTCCTTTCCACAATGCGGACATTTTTTCGATTCTTCTTTATTCTTGCCAATCTTCTCAATAAAACCTGCGCTTACTATTCCTGTCGGTAAAGCAATTAATCCAATTCCAAGAATTGCAATAAAACCGCTTATGAGTTTTCCCAGTCCAGTTATTGGATAAATATCTCCGTATCCAACCGTTGTCAAAGTTGCAACTGCCCACCAAAATGAAGCAAGAATATTGGGAAATGCATCAGGTTGTTTTTCGCTTTCAACATAAAACATAACAAATGATGCTATTAAAAGTATCAAGAAAGTCAGAAATCCAGTGATTGCAAGCTCTGTCTTTTTCTCTTTTATAACTGTCCAAATGAGATTTAGAGAATTATTGTATCTATTAATTTTCAACACTCTCAAAAACCTTGTTAAACGAAGAATTCTCAAAAAGCGTAAATCTATCTTGATTAGGAAAGGAACATAAAAAGGTAAGATTGCAAGCAAGTCAATTATTCCATAAGCGGAAAACATAAACTTAAAAGCGGATTTAATTCTACTACTTGATGGATGTGTCAAGTCAGAAACATAAATACGCATTAAATATTCAATCGAAAAAATGATTACTGAAACTATCTCAAAAATTCTCAGCGAATTTCCATACTTGTCAGCTATTTCAGGAATTGTCTCAAGAATGATTGCAAAAACATTCAACATTATCAGTGTCATGATAGCAATGTCAAATACACGATTGACTTTTGAACCATGAGAACCTTTCTCAACTAACTTAAATGTTTTATGCTTTATCATTTCTGCCGTTTTTTTAACGCTTACTGGTAACGGTCTTCGGTTAAATTTTGGCGGGGATTTTCGCCCTGTTTCCCTATCCGCCGTTAATAAAGTTT
>JBQVMC010000131.1:0-4207 GCA_052361145.1 Methanosarcinaceae archaeon | reverse complement strand
AAATTTCATTTAACTGCCAACTAATATTTAGATGAAACACACTCCTCGCCTTGGCGATTCCATATAACGGCTAGGCATAAGGGGCGCGGAACGTTAAATTGAATTTCAGTATGCCAGGAAAAGGGACGCGTTTCGCGTCCCTTTAATGCCAATGTTAGGCTCATTAATCTGCATATTTAATGATATTAGTATATTTCTTAATACATTTAGAAACAACGTCTGGATCGTTTTCATAGAAAATAACATAATTATAATTTTGCACTAGTACTTTATTATTAAAAATATTTAGATTTGAATCTTTATCATAAATAATTGCCATAAGGGTGTTGTTATAAAAAATCAGAATATTGCGGGCACCAGGTGATGGATCTAAGAAGGTTGGAGCGTAAAGTATATATGTACTGAATAAAGTATCACTTATCCATTCTCTATAATCAAGTCTTTTAAGATATTCTGAAAAAGTATCAAAACTATAAGGTTTTTTCGAGGTATGTAATATTTTTAGTAACTCAGGTTCAGATATTGAATTAGACCTTATATTTCCTTTATATGTCATCCCTATGATATAGCCTTGAATATAATCCGCTTTGTCTTCACCAAATAAAATAAATTCCGTTTTACTCTCAGTGCTTCCACTCTCTTTATAGGCAGAATCATAAATTTTAATATTTGGTTTTAAAAAATCCTCATTCTCAGATTCTAAATCATTTTTATGTATTGAAACAAATATTGCGATTCTAAACCAATCACCATTTTTGCCAATGACTTCAACTTCAACACTATCATAAAGGTTAAATAAGATTTTTGAATTGATGTCTTTTCTTACATTAGCTGGACCATCAATTATCTCAGCATAGAGCAAAGTATTGATTAATAGTCCAATTATTACTTGAATCATTAGTATTTTCATATCATTCCCATATTGCTAACGAGGCTGTCGAAAAAAACTATTTTACACAAATTTAGCGAAATTTGCACTACGTAAGTCTTATATTTACAACAGCCATTTTTTGCGATTTTTGTTGATTTTGGCTTTTTCGACAGCCTAGCGAAAGTTCTTTCGAATTAATTCTTCATACACATTTTACATAAAATTTTATATATAATAATTTTCAAAATCCCGCAATCCCTTGAGCCCCAAGGCTTCAAAAAAAGTTATAGACTGATTCTTGGTTCTGAGGTGCAAGAGCCTAACGGACAGGCATAAGGGGCGTGGAACGCTAAATTGAATATCCGGATGCCCGGAAATGGGACGCGTTTCGCGTCCCTTTAATGCCATTGTTATACAACTAAATTTTATTCAATGTGTTTTTTAGTTGTGAACTTGGGCCAAAGTGAGCATTTTTTGCGAGCTCTAAGGAATTTACCATGCTGATAATAGCAGGTGCTCCATCAGGAATCTTAACGGTATTTAATGATGCTCCCAATTCTAAATCAAACTCACGGATTAAGCTTACATATTTAGACTTTAAGTAATCAGCAGGATCTAATCTGTCTGATGAATTTTTCCTTATTTTGGTATTTAATTTTGAAATATTATCCTCATTTATTTTTTTGTTTAAAATATAAATTCTAGGCCAACTAGGAAGCTTAATAAAATTATGTTTTGGATCATAAGAAATTGGGGCAATATTACTTAAATCAACAAAATGCCAATAGGATAGACAATTTTCTTTATGAAAAAACCCCTGTAACACGATAGGTCTTTTAATATCTTCAATTATTGTTCTTATGACCAAATTAATAACAGTCAGGTAATCATCTAATACAGTCGTATTGTAGTTACTATTTTCGAGATTTTTTGCATTTGATATTGATACATCATATACACTTTTTAGTAGTATATCTGATTGATTTCTATTATTGTTAATCCAATCTACTAGTCTTGAATAATTATTACTACTGTTTGAAATATATGATTTCAATATTGTCCCAATATCCGTTCCTATTTCCTCAGGTAACTTATCTATTATCTTCTGTAAATCAGGGCCTCCCATGCCTTTAATTAAGCCTAAAACAAGGTTCATAGTAAACGACATAATATATCCTCCCTAAAATTATAGGAAAAAATGTTAATAGATTAATCAAGTTGTATAACGGCTAAGTTAAGCGACGCCAAACCCATACCAAAAACTACAATATATTAATAACCCACGCAAACACAAGACTAACCATTTTACCCAGGCGCGTTTGGCGTCAGCTTGAACGACTTGTTATATGGACATCGCAGTATAGGGAGGGATGCTGTTATGTGGAATCGCCTCTATGTATTTTGAATCCATTTTTTTAATGTTTTTAGGGGATAAATTTAAGAATGGATATACATTAATGAAAGAAGAATTATTTACTGCTGTGTTTGTGCGTATCATTTTTGATTGTTTTTTGCTGTTTTGGACAAACGATCCTATTACATCACTAATTTTAGACGTTAATAAGAACTGCTCTGCTATCCCATATGACAATCCTCTATCAGGATGTGTCTGCATAACTTACCGCCCTTGGTGGAAAACCCGGAATAATTATACCTACAGCAGATAAACGACCTTTTTGACAACGGGGACATTGATGCTCCCTGGTCTCTGTTGGTTCGTCTTCAGCATCCCGGATATGTTTATTATCAATTCCAAATATCTCTCTGAGCTTCTCTAATGAACGTTTCTTTAAACTGCCGGACCAAAAACCATAAAATCGGATCTTCCTAAAACCCTTGGGCAATATATGAAGTAAAAAACGACGGATAAATTCCTCGGCGCTTAAAGTTAATAGCTTAATTTTTCCGCCATCCTTATAATCCCTGTAATCAAACCTAACCTGATTGTTTTCTATTGAACGAATACGGTAATTGGAAATGGCAATGCGGTGTGTATAACGGCCGATATAACGCATCACGTCCTCCGCATCGGAAAAAGGCTTCTTAGCATAAACCATCCACTTTTTTGCAGATATGCTACGTAAGTATTGGTCTAATACGTGGCCCTGGTTTAAACAAGATAAACTATCCGGGATTTCAAGCTTACCCTTATTATACAATTTCTTAAAAATGCTGATAAATTTACCGCGGAACATCTTGGATAAGGCCCGTACCGGAAATAGAAATTTACCCTTGTAGGGCAGCGATACCCAGCGACCCTCTTTTGTAAGGCCGCCGCCGGCTACAATAAAATGAATATGCACGTGCTGATCTAATTTCTGACCCCAGGTATGAAGTATACCGATATAACCTAACCTGGCGCCCAAATATTTTTGGTCAGAGCCAAATGTGTCTAAGGTCTGAGAGGCGCATTTAAACAAAAGGTTGTATAATAGCTTTTTATTATACAAAAACAAGTCGTTGAAAAAATGGGGAATTGTAAATACGACGTGATAATATGGAACAGGCAGTAATTCTTTTAAGCGGGCGTCTACCCACTTTACTTTTAAACGATACTGGCATTTCGGGCAGTGACGGTCACAGCAGGAATTATATGATTGCTCAATATAATCGCAATGGCCGCACTCTAAAATATGCCCCCCCATCTTAGCTGTACGGCAATTCCGGATATTGCGCACTACTTTATACTGCTTTTTTGATAATTTATGACGGGATTGATAACCCTTAAAATAGAGATTAAATATATCTGCTAATTCGTATTTTGGTTTATCTAAATCCTGCTGTTGTGTTAAACACATAACTTATACCCGATATAGTTGGTGTACTCGTGTACAAGTTATATTTTGGTGCTCTAATGTGCAAGTCTTTTATAAATTTCATTTAACTGCCAACTAATATTTAGATGAAACACACTCCTCGCCTTGGCGATTCCATATAATATGGAGTTGAGCGGAGTTTTTTCCGGCATAGAGGTCTGCGAAGCGGACTGAATATGCAGGAAAAAAGTTCCGACTCGAACGTTACGTTGTTGCGCCGAAGGCGCGACGGCGGAACGGACGTGGCGGAGCCTTGCTACGCTCAACTCCATATTGCCGCGCCGATGGCGCGGCAACGGCTAAGCATCAGGCGCGCCTTCACATCTGAAAATTCACCCAACTTGCCTACTCTGAATTGAACTGCCAAAGCGAGCGGCGCGTTTGGCGTCGCTTGCATGCTTTTGTTATAATGCAAATTATTATTATACCTGAACACAATTTAAAAACTTTTCGTTTGCCAACAAAACCAAAAGCTAAAATATTCTCAAATTAAAAAACTTTAGCCGCAGATTTCCACAGA
>JBQVMC010000130.1:0-4350 GCA_052361145.1 Methanosarcinaceae archaeon | reverse complement strand
CCCAGTCACCCGATCACGCACGTTAATTAATGGCCAGATAGTAATTACTGTTTAATTATTATTACTATTATTATTACCATTATTATTATTATTATTATTATTAGTAGTAGTAGTAGTATAAACGCATGTGAACAAAGGCTTATTCTTTTAATATTTCGCAATTATTTTATGACATTAACTGCTTTTATCCATCAAATCACAAAGCAAATCAATTACGAGCGGCGATATAGTTTCAGACAGTTGGATAAAACCAAAATGAAATAGAGGGAATTGCTGGAAAGACGATTGTTTTTACTGATATGCATATGTGACAATTTTCAAAATGAATATGTCACAAAAACTATATTAGATCTACAATAAATGTGGCGAAGGTATTGACAATAAAACAGGTAATATTATAATCCATAGAATTGTTCATAAACAGTGGTTGAAAATAATTAATAGTATCGGTCTCTTTAGTCCGTCTTCTGTAGCAAGTTTAATGTAAGTAGGAGATAGAAAAAATGGATGGAAAATCACTGGACATTACTGAAGAAAAGTTAAATAAGCTGAAAGAAATCCTGCCCGATGCATTCACGGAAGGTAAAATCGAATGTGAAAAACTGCAAGCCACCCTGGGTGAAGACATAGAATTTAAAAATGAACGCTATGTTTTGAACTGGGCGGGCAAGTCCGATGCCTCCAGAGTGTTACAGTCTCCTACTACTGCAACTTTTGTGCCATGTAAGAAAGAATCCATTGGTTTTGACGATACGGAAAATATCTTTATTGAAGATGAAAACCTGGAAGTTCAGAGGGTTTTGCAAAAGTCCTATTTTAGCAAGATCAAGATAATATATATCGATCCACCCTACAATACGAGCAATGATAAATTCATCTATCCCGATAAATTCTCCGAATCCGGAGATGAATATCTGAGCCATATCGGTGACAGTGGCGAAACTGGATACATGACACGTGAAGAGTTGTTCCGTAAGAATGGCAAGGATCGCGGATATTATCATTCCAACTGGCTTTCTATGATGTATCCCCGGCTGTTTCTGGCAAGGAACCTGCTACAGGATAACGGCGTAACTGGTCAACAGGATTTAGGCTTTAAGGTCTTTAAATTCCAGCAATCTAACTTTAAAACATGCACTCTGATGTGAAAACCGAAGAAGAACAATATACACAACTTACACTGCATACCGATCCCGTGGATGAAAACACCAAAGTCGAAAACATCCTCTATGAACTACTCTTGAAATTCGGCATTTCGCTGACTGCAAAGATTGAGGAAAAAGATGGCTATTATCTTGTAAATAATGATGAAATTGCATTGATATTGAAAAAGATTGATGAGAGCATAATCAAAGCGGTTATTTATGAAAAACCGAAAAAGTCATCACCTTTGACCGCCTTTTCAAGAACAATGACCAGTTAAAAACCAACACCGCATTACAGATGAAGGATGTGGGCATAGAGTTTAAGGCGGTGTAAAAATGGAAAATACAAATAGCATTTTTAAAAATGGATCTGTTTGGCTAAAAGCAGATTTTCACCTCCATACAAAAGCAGACCGCGAATTCAAATACACTGACAATCCCAATGAATTTGTGACCAAATACATTACCCGATTAAAAACGCAAAATATTCGGATTGGGGTAATTACCAACCACAATAAATTTGACAGGACTGAATTCAAAGCGTTGCGGAAGGCTGCTAACAAGGAAGATATATTCCTGTTACCAGGCATAGAGTTTTCATGCAAAGATGGAGCTAAAGGAATTCACTTACTGATAGTGTTAAATTATGACTGGATAGACAACACTGAAAATCGAAATTATATAGCAGATTTCATTACAACGGCTTTTGCAGGGATTCCAAATTATGATTCACTGCCATATCCTAACTCAAAGTTCGGGATAAAAGAAGTAGTTGAAAACCTTGATTCCTACAAAAAGGATTATTTTATCATTATGGCACACGTAGATGATAACAACGGAATCTTCAAAGAATTGCAAGGTCGTAATCTGGAAGAATTCCTGAAAGGCGATGCGTTTGCGCGAAAGGTGCTTGGCCTTCAGAAGTCAAGAAACTATGACAACAGGAAAAAAGTAGATGAGATACTGGGGAAAAACGTACCCGCATTTGTTGAGGGTAGCGATAATGCACATAAAGGAATTGAAGGAATAGGCACTGGGACACAAAAGACATATTTCAGACTCGGCGCTTTCAACTTTTACGCATTGAAATTTGCATTTCTCGACCAAGATTACAGGATTGCACTTGCCCCACCTGAAACTAAAAACGGTTACATCAAGTCTGTTACATTTAATGGAGGTAAATTAGATGGAACCACTATTTACTTTAATCATTCCATGAATAACCTTATTGGAATCAGGGGCAGCGGTAAATCTTCCATTCTTGAATCAATTAGATATTTTTTAGATGTAAATATTACAGAAGAGAATAATCTTGATTGGGAATACAAAACAAAACTGGTTAACAGCACTATTGGAAGTGGCGGCAAGGTAGTGATGGAGATTGTGGACGATCATGGGAATGAATACCGTGCAGAAAAAATATTGGGAGAAAGCACTACAATACATAAAGGGGAAGAAATGCAGTACGGTTTAAAAGCCAGTGCAATCATAGCTAAGCCAGTTTATTTCGGACAGAAAGACCTTTCCAAAATCGGTAGTTCCCTGTCAACAGAATACCTCATGAACAACCTGATAGGCGAACGAATTACAGAACAAAAAAGATTGATTGATAACAAAAGTCAGGAGATTTATTCCATACTCTCTGAAATAAAGAAGATTGATAAAAACTTGGACATGAAGCCGGATATAGAGGCAAAAAAAGCTGAGTTAGAGGTCAACTTGCAGAAATTCAAAGATTATAAAATTGATAAAAAACTAGAAAAGCAAATTGGGTTCAATAAGGATGCTAACCACATCAAACGGATGAGAGAGTTTGAGGAAAATGTTTTGGCAAGCGTTGATGAACTTATAGAAGAATACAAAGAAAGTTTTGAAACATTTACCAAATATGAATCCAAAGAGAATCAACAATTATTCAAAAAGCTTTACGAATCCTTTGAATCCTTCCAAAGCCTATTTGATCAAATAGAAGACATTAGCAAAAGACTGAATGCAGAACATAAAACCTTCCAGTGCATAGAAGATGAATTCCAGAAGAGATATGAGGAACTGAAAGAAAAATTTGCTGAAATAAAACGCGAAATAAAACTGCCAAATATTCAGCCGGATGACTATGTAAAATTCACTAAAGACCTTGACCTCACCAATGCAAAACTGAAAGAAATTGAAAAATTGGCTAAGAAAAAAGCAACCTATAAAACCCGATTGAAAAAAGCGTTAACCGAACTCCAACAACTCTGGCACAAGGAGTTTGAAATAATTAAAGATAAAACAGACAGGATAAACAAAGAGCAGAAATCTATAAAAATCAATGTGGCATTTAAAGGGAACAAAACTGTTTTCAAATCATACTTGAAAAACAACCTGAAAGGTAGTGGGCTTAGAGACGACAATATTAAAACAATCGTAAATGAATACAATGATTTAATTGAAGTGAACAACGACCTTGGAAAAAAGGAAAGTAAGCTGAAAGATACGCTTTCCGGTGGCAGCCAACTATTATCTTTTCAGGAATATTTTAATTCAAACTTTGCGGCGTTTTTAACCTTCAGAGTGCCCGACCAATTTGAAATCATTTACAGGGGCAGACCGCTTAACGAACACTCATTAGGCCAGAGAGCTTCGGCATTGATAATATTCCTCTTAACGCTAAAGGATAGCCACCTTATTATTATTGACCAACCCGAAGATGATTTGGACAACCAGACTATTTATGACGATGTAATAAAAGCGCTGAAAAACCTGAAAAACGATACCCAATTCATCTTTGCCACTCACAATCCGAATATTCCGGTTTTAGGAGATTGCGAACAGATAATTAGTTGCCGATATGTGTCGGAAAAAATACAAACGAATCAAGGCAGTATTGATGAAATAAGCATCAGAAATGATATAGTGGACATTATGGAAGGTGGCGAAGAAGCATTCAATAAACGCAAAGGAATTTATGAACTATGGAAGCATTAGAATTAATAGAGATATTGGAAAGAGGCGAAGACAGCCAGCATCAATTTAAGGAAAATATTACCAATGCGGTATCTCTTGCCGGAGAAATGATTGCCTTTGCTAACATCAAAGGCGGCATGATCATCATCGGCGCAGATGATAATGGAAAGCCTGTTGGTTTATCAATCGATGACATTAAACGTCTTAACGAACTGGTTAGTAATACCGCAACAAACAATGTGAAGAATCCTATCAATCC
>JBQVMC010000129.1:0-4377 GCA_052361145.1 Methanosarcinaceae archaeon | reverse complement strand
CACTAAGGATGTAAATTTGTTTAACATCTTAATTTATATTTAATTATGTTGTTAACTTTTTGTAACCGAGAGTACTCTAAAACCTAAAGGAGGATTTGAAAATGCGAAAGAACATTACTGCTATAATTTTATTTTGCCTCGGGATCATCTTCATACAGACTGAGGCTATCGGCGGTGTTATCCGCTGCTCGACTGTATTAGACTGTGATGCTAACCAAACCGACTACTTGATGATGGTGGCTCATGATCTCTACAACAGCTCATCTATTGATAATCTGGCATCACGTCGGGCAAGTTACAATGGTTTCAATATCTCTATCGTTGATGTGGAGAATATGACAGGGGGATATTATCTATTCCACTGGACCGGTATCCGCAAGTTTATCAAGGAAGTTTACGAAACCCAGAGCGCAGAACATACAGGTGATGGTTACCTTGGATTTGTTCTACTAATAGGTGATGCTTATAAAGATGACAATTCAACCAGAATGCTTTGGGATTTTGATGGTTACCCCGGAGACTTTGTAGAAGCCTCCGACCACTACTACGCCTGCCTCGATGGCGACGACTATCCCGATGTGATGATCGGCCGGCTTTCGGGGGGAAATGAAATTTACAAATGTATCTATATTTAGGAGGATTACAAATGAAACGAGTACCTTTTTTAATAATGATAGAAATTTTAGTAACTTTCCTGTTCCTTCATCCTGTTGCTCTATTTGCTCAAGGTGCCTGGAAGATAATCCGAGAAACAGACTTTGAGGCAAGATATTCCGACGTAGATTTCGTTGATAAAAACAATGGCTGGGTTGTGGGCGATGGTGGGCTGATCATTCACACAAACGATGGTGGTGAAACCTGGGAGTATCAGGAAAGTAGTACTGAAGAAACGCTCTATGCTGTAGATTTCGTGGATTCTCTCCATGGCTGGACGGTTGGTTACAACGGAACTGTACTGCACACCAAAGATGGCGGTAAGAATTGGCTGCCGCAAGACCTTGGTTCCAATTACGAAGCTGGTGGTGTTTGCTTTATTGACACACTAAAGGGCTGGGTGGTAGGTCGTATTAAAAATAAAATATCTCATACTGAAGACGGTGGTGCGACCTGGACATTTCAGGATGCCGAAGATCGTTGTGAAGATGGTTTCCATGAGGTATTTTTTACTGACTCTTTGTGTGGCTGGGCATTTGGTGTAAATATCGTGCACACGGTTAATGGCGGTCGTAACTGGACAGTTCAGTATGAAGCGTTGACTGGTTTTTCCGATTGCAGTTTTGTCAATTCCATGATTGGGTGGGCGATTGGTAGTGAAGGCAGGATTGTTCATACCACTGATGGCGGGGAAAATTGGATTGTCGAACAACTTCGACCAGGTTACAGTTTCGGGGACGTCTGCTTTGTGGATTCGCTCAAGGGTTGGATTGTGGGTTATACGGCTGCTGGTCCTTTAATATTGCATACTTCAGACGCAGGGAAAAATTGGAATTTACAAGAAAGCGGTATGAACCGAGGTGGTCTGTTTTCGGTTTGCTTCATCGATTCCTGCACTGGTTTGGCAGTTGGAAAGGGAGGTATGGGAGGCTATGGAACTGTCCTAAAATATATGTGTGCGCCAAATACGATAAAAAGCCACCCATTGAATGGTAATATTCACCCTGAGACTTTTGAATTGCTGCAGAATTATCCCAATCCCTTTAATTTGGAAACCACGATCGGATTTTATGTGGCTAAAGAAACTCAGGTGAGTATTTCGATTTATAATGTTCTGGGCCGATTGGTCAATAATCTGATAGATAATGAAATCATTAACAGCGGATATCATGAAGTATATTGGAATGGTAAAAATCAACGAGAGGAAGTGATTTCCAGTGGAATTTATCTCTGTACCTTTGATTATTCAGGAAATTATAAAGCAATAAAAATGATAACCATCAAATGAATTTTGTATTAAAAGAACACTCTCGGTTTCAGAAATGTAACAAATTGATAAAACCAGCTTATGGAGTTAAGGCGTAAGCCTTTTATAAAATCCTTACGGATTAAATCCAGCACCAGGAAATAATTCTGGAGAAAAGTTGAACTTAGAGTAGTATTATGTAAATTTCATAACTTGTTGTAAATCTATTGGTTAAGCTGTTAAGAAATTGAAACCGAGAGTACTCTTATAACTATAAGGAGAAATTATGAATCTGAATAAAAAAGTCGTTAAGTGGCTAGTATTTTTAATGTTATGTTGCTGTGCGAGTATTGTAATCATGGATGGATGCAGCAAACACGAGAATATGCCTACCGAACCGGAAAATAAAAATACTACACCTCCACAACAAGGCTGGTTCTGGCAAAATCCTTTACCTCAAGGGAATACCCTCAATGATGTTTGCATGTTGGATGTAAATACTGCCATCGCAGTGGGACCGGTCGGCACAATCATTCGAACAACTGATGCCGGTGTTCACTGGACAGTTCAACACAATGTTGGGGGAAATAGCCATGATTTATTTAGTGTTTCTTTTGCCGATGGCGACAATGGATTAGTTGTAGGTGCAGGCGGAACCATTCTTCGCACCTACGATGGCGGCAAGACATGGACAAGCAAAACGAGTGAAACGTCGAAAAATCTTTACGCTGTTTCTTTTACAGATATGAACAGCGGAACGATAGCAGGCGAGCGCGGAACTATTTTACATAGCGGCGACGGAGCAGAAACCTGGCAGGTTCAAAACAGTGGGACCTACTTCAATCTATGGGCAATTTCCTTTTCAGATGCAAATAACGGCACAGCGGTAGGAAGAGGCGGCGTTATCCTTCGCACGACAGATGGTGGAACAACCTGGACGCCGCAGAATGCTGGAGTTTATTACAGCTGGTACGGTGTTTTCTTCACCAGCGTCAATATGGGTACCATTGTTGGCTCACAAGGACAAATCTTTCGCACCCTGGATGGCGGTACGACATGGACGCAACAAAATTGTCCCTTTACGGGAACTGACCTGCATGACGTTTTTTTTCTTGATGCAAACATAGGAGCTGCTGTAGCCTGGGCGGGAAGGATTATCCGCACTGATGATGGAGGTGCAAACTGGATTTTGCAAAAACAACACTCAGGCCTTCTTTTCATGGGGATATCTTTAGCTGATGCCAATAATGTTATCGTAGTTGGAGGTATATCGTCGGATGTGATCGGAACCAGTGCTCCCTTAGATGTCGGAATTATTTTGCGCACCTCCGATGGCGGAAATACCTGGTCACATCAAAACAATGCTGTTTCGGCATGGCGATTATTCGGAGTTTATTTTACAGACATCAATCAAGGAACTGCCGTGGGTAGTTATGGAACAATTCTTCGAACTATAGATGGCGGCGCAACCTGGAACAGGCAAACAAGCGGAACTGAAAAACGCCTATCAAGTGTTTCATTCAAAAATCTCAATACCGGAATTTCTGTAGGTGAAGATGGGATTATTTTACGTACAACGGATGGTGGGAAAACCTGGACACTTAAAGATGGAGGAACCACAAACTGGCTTTACGGAGTGACTTTTATTGATGAGAATAACGTAATTGCAGTTGGGAACAGCACGTTTCTGCGAAGCACTGACGCGGGGGCAACATGGGTGCTTAAATCTGGTGTGGAAGGTCATAGCGTCTCATTTGCCGACTCCAAGAATGGCTTTATTGTCGGTGGTACTATTTATCGAACGACTGATGGTGGCATTACTTGGATACCACAAAATGGCAGAGGTAACGCTGTAGCATATCCGGAGGTAAATACTGCTTTCGTGGTCGGCGACAATGGAAAAGTTCTCAGCACGACAGATGGCGGATTAAGTTGGACGAGTCAAAACATCGACACCCGGACAAATTTATGGTCAGTTTCCTTTTCCGATGTGAATAATGGAACGGCTGTTGGCCAGGATGGAGTCATCTTCCATACTACAAACGGAGGAATAACCTGGACTTTGCAAGCAAGTGGAACCAAACAAGATCTATGGGCAGTTTTTTTCACCGATAACAAAATCGGTACTGCGGTAGGAAGTCTTGGTACCATTTTGCGGACACTTACTGGCGGTGAATAGTTTCAAAAATCTTTGCAAACTCTTTGAAGAAATAAAGGAATGTCTTAAGTTTTTCTTTGTATTACTTTGGTGAAGATATATAAATTCCTAACCCATTGCTTAACCTGACTGAAACCGTCCTGTGCGAATCATATCAGATAGATCTCCGCATCAAGTTTTTGTAAGTATCAAAGTTCTGAGAACCGCAGGTTTCAGCAGGTTAGCATTTCGTTATGCCGTATAAACATAAATAAAATAAGAGGATGGAGAGATCATTAAACGGCCTAAACGGCGAAACGACAGAAAAACGGAAACGAAG
>JBQVMC010000128.1:0-4393 GCA_052361145.1 Methanosarcinaceae archaeon | reverse complement strand
GAAAACAGCGCGACTTCGTGCGCGCGCGGAACGGCACGTTTCCATACCACGGACATGAAAAACAAAATTGTTTTTAACCGGTGTCGTTTTAGCAGATATGAGAAATCCATGTTTGAGTTGTGGATTATAGACAATGAGATATTAGATATGGGTTTGGTGGCAGTGGGATGTGCCGCCTAACGGCGTTCGCACTGGTTTTTGTTTCAATATTTTTCCAAATATAACAATCTTATTTGTACAGTTGTGCAAATACGATTTGTTCAAAAATCATCTTAAATTGGCAACAATCATTTGCAATATTTTCCCAACAGGACAACAAGCTCCTCAAAGAAACATTTTTTCCTGCCGGCAATGTCAACAACAAAGCCCATTGATTCCATTTTTGAACTTACATGTTCAATACCGGTAAGTGAAGAAACCAGCAGCAATATTATTCCATCCGGTGCAAGATACTCACACACATTATCTAAAAAACGCTCGACTGCCGCGTGCCCGTCAACACCGCCGTCAAAAGCATAATTCAACCACCCCGGGACTTTTTCATTCTCGGATGTAGGTAGGTATGGTACATTGAAAATAACAATATCAAAACAGGATTTTGCCTTCAATCCATCGAACATGTCAGTACGTATAACTTCAATGCCGTTTGACCGTGCACAAAGTACAGCATGTGGATTGATATCTGTGGCTATGAGTTTAACATCAACATTTGCAAGAAGGACAGAGGAGACAAAACCGGTACCTGTGCCAATCTCTAAAACATACATACCCTCCTTTGCATAACGTATCACGGCATTAGCCAGCAGGTATGAATCCTCTGCCGGTTCATATACATCATCTGATAATCTGACACATGCACCTTTGTACTTGATCTTAACCATAGTACCTACGTCGCTTCATTGTGTACAATTGCAAGTATGTGGTTCGCAATATCTGCCAATTCCCGTGGTTCAAGATTCTCAGCACGTTTTCCCATAAATTCCTCTGGCAATTGTCCGACAATTTGTTTTATGTTGTCAACACCTAGCATATAATTGGTATTTACAATAGCATTTTTCAGTTTCTTGCGCCTTTGGCTAAATACTGCGGTAACAAAGCGTAAAAAGAAATCTGCATCATCCACTTTAAAAGGAGACGGTCGTGGAATAAGTTTCACCACAGCCGACCGGACTTTTGGAGGTGGTGAAAAGGCAGATGCCTGTACCTCCATTATGATTGATGCATCCGCAAAATAATTGGTATTGACACTCAAGCGACTGTAATCCTTTGAATTGTATGGTGAAACCATCCGTTTTGCAAACTCATACTGGTACATCAATATCCCCAGTTCAAATTTTTGCTTGAAAAGTTTGAACGTAATCTCAGATGAGATCGAATATGGCAGGTTTGCAACAACTTTATCAAAATCGGGAAGGTCTATATCAAGCACATCGCCATGAAGGATCTCAATATTGTCAACCTCCTTGAACCTGTCCTCAAGCACATTGACAAGACGCGGGTCAAATTCGATTGCAATCACCTTTTTAGCGTGCGGTAGCAATCTCTCTGTAAGATTACCAATACCAGCCCCTACCTCAATAACAGTATCCTCAGGGGTCAGGTGTGCAGCTTCAGAGATCCTATCAAGGATTGATTTATTTATTAAAAAATGCTGGTCATGGTGCCCACCACGGATACCATATTCTCTCAAAATCCTTTTGACCAAAAAAATAACACCTGTTCAACCGTGTCTTGGACGGTGCATCGTTGTTGTAAAGAGCCTGTATTTTATACGGTCATCCTTAAGCTCTTCTTCTATGCGATGGGCTATAACTTTTTGTGGAGAATGTACCCCACCTACTCTCTCATGAAGAACTGCAAAACTCTTAAACTCACCTTTCTTACGTTCATCAATAATAGCCCACATGAGTTTTTTACCTATGCCTGGCAATAATTCCAGCATGTGAAGCCGTGTTGTTATCGGATGGGCATCATTAAAGAATTTTACAAATCGCTCTTCTTGCCCTTCCACACACTTTTCAATAATAAATGGTAGTTCAAGCTGTGCGCCATGACTAAGATCACCAAAATGTATTCTTGTCTTAACATGATCAATGACATCCCTGTCTCCTTCACCAATATAGACACGTGATTGTATGTCAGGAACCATATCGTTTTTTGGCACTAATTCCATTAGTACGAAATGCTTATCGCCAACTGCTTGAACAAGTGGTTTTTTCTGATACGAAGGCCTCCGGTCATCACTGCTGCCGTATGGCAGATAATCCAAGACCCATCCATATTCTTCTTTTTCGGGCTGTTTTCCCATACTTGTCATAAATACCCTCCGATGATGTCCACTAGTGTAATGTTGGACAATTGTACACCATAAATTGATATTACTAAAAAGTGAAGATATATGTTATATATTTATTCCATTGCATCGATGAGGTGCAATATATCATCAAGTTCTTCATCAGATAATGTGTATCGCTCTTTTGCATAAACAGTCCTGAGTTCATCCCTTGAACGAGGCAGAATATCAGTTATCCTGATGGCAATCTCAGGTTTCATTTTTTCCATTTCATTTAACTTGCTAACCAGTTTTCTTGAATTTGCTGCACTCAATTTTGCAAACATATCTGCATGACTGATGGATTTTCGAAGTTCATACCCCAACTCTTCATCACGGCCTGAGCGTTCTTCCATTATATCATTTAACATTTCTTTGACTTCAGATAATGTTAGCAACTCTTCATTCAGGATCTCTTTAACTATCATAGGAATACACTCTTTTTGAACTTAAACTTAAACTTAAATTTAAACATAATCTTAAACATAAACTTGTATGTTATAATAAATCAAATCATAAATGCAAATGCTGGCACCAATTGATAGAATACTTAAATTTGATTACCTATGGTCTACAAAACAGATATATTTATCGATATTTGTAACTATTCAGCCATCCACAATACTGGATGAAGGTAGCGAAAATCCACTTATTTATGTCAATGGTTATACATCATTTAATTTTTAATACTGAGTCTATATCTATCGATTTCAAAGATGTTTTACAATTACATGCAACGATCAATTTGTAGATAATCCAGTCTATCAATAACGTTTATGTATGGCTTGAATAGTTTACCGATATTTTTAAACAATAACCGTTTAGGAATCCCTAATATATATGAAATATTCATTCTATATCTAACTGGTCCGGACAAATAAAACACTTATTACTCAGTTGTGTTTTTGTGGTTTAAGATGCTGTGGTAGTGCAATTATTTCCTTTGTAGCATTTCCATCACTTACGTGCAAAATAAATGCACGTCCACGCTGTTTGATAACTTTTCCGGTCTTTCCCTGGAATTTTGGGTTTGGCATGCCTTTCTGTACGCTTGGATCAATATCGACGTGCACCATTTGTCCCATATCGAATTCCTGAATGGCTTTGCTAACAGGAGATATTCCCCTCTCGCGTGATGATTTCTTTAATTTATATCGTGTACAGGCCCTTTCACCGTGTGATGTTGGCATAATTTGTCCTCCATATTGAAAATATTTATTAACTTTAACTTTATCTTTAGTTTAAATTTTAACCTTAATTTTAGTTTAAATTTTAACCTTAAACTAAACCTCAACTTTAGTTTAAATTTAAATTTCAACTTCAATTATTATAATTTGTAATATTGAACTTTATCTAGAATCAGGAATATTTTTGAGTTCCTGTTATTCATATATCAACTTTGATAACATCAAGCTCAGTTACTATTGCTTGAGTGCCAATCAATTCCGCAAGACTTGGTAATGTCCTTTTATCATCACCGGACACCAGTTCCTTAACATAAAGCCCGCCTTCACAATGTACTGTGATAATAGCGAATTCATCCATCAACTCCATAAGTTCCATACTGTGCACACACCTTTTCCGAACAAGATCAGCACGCCTGTGTACAACACGCTGTGGAGTTCTCTGGTTAATTTGTGTTCCGGTGAGAGTGTCAATGGCAGATTTAAGTTTTTCTTCCGGGATCGATTCCTTGAATGTAACTTTAAGCTTATAAACCTTATCCGCCTTTGATGTCTTTAGCATCTCAACAGCATCCCGATAGACAAACTTCATATCCCTAACCTCTACTTTTCCAGCCGCACTATCATTTATGGATTTTGTAAGGTCATTGAGATCAATTGTACGAATCACAGGTCGCACCGCCTCGATAACAAACGGTCTTCCGCTTCCAAGCATCAAAGCATCGATGTCCTCACGACCGGCACCATGAAACTTAGTACCTGCACTCTGTGTTGCCACCATAAGGGGAGCGCTAACAAGTTCATCAACAGACTCCGGATATTGCTTGCCGGTTTGATTGCAAGCCTCACAGCCCCTGCCTTTACATTTGCGACATGG
>JBQVMC010000127.1:0-4449 GCA_052361145.1 Methanosarcinaceae archaeon | reverse complement strand
GCTTCTTGAACATTGGATTGAATCGACCTTTCAGGTCGTCTCAATCCTTAAGGTTAGATTGTTTTTATTTTTAGATCCAAAGTTTATCATCTTTTCCTGTGATTTCATCTAAATAATCGTAATCTTCAAGATTTTCGTCTAACTCTTGTGCTTTTTTCCATTTTTCTTTTTCTGAATCCGATCGAGAAAAAACGCTATGCTTAATATTACGTAACTATTCAGGTCATTATTGCATAAATTAACTGTTTGAACTGGACTAACCTATTCATTTCTGATAATCTTACTGACATGGACGACACAATTACATGTCAGGGCCGATTAATTCAGCAACCAGATCTTTACTGGTTACAAGGTATCATTCAGGATAATCCAAATTGGAGCAGGCATAAAATAACGAAACATATTTGTAGTCAGTGGGGATGGAGTACTAATTCAGGACAACTAAAAACCTTTGCTGCCAGAAGCATGATTGATAAGCTTGAACAACGTAATCTTCTAACCTTGCCGCCGATTCGTGTTTCTTTAAGACGTAAACCACGACCACCTTTTCCGGAAGGGTTTACTATTCCTGAACAAAAGCAAATTAAAGGTTCTCTTCAGGAACTCACGCCGTTATCAATCCATATTCCGGAACCAAATTCATACGAAGATAACTGCGTAGGGTATTATCTAAATCGCCTTCATTACCTTGGATTCAATAAAACAGTAGGTGAAAATATCAAGTATCTAATCCGTGATTGTTCCGGTAGAGATATTGCCTGTCTTCTTTTCGGTTCTGCCGCCTGGAAAACAGCTCCCCGAGATTCCTTTATTGGTTGGGATAGTGAAACCCAAAAAGCAAATATCAATTATATCACAAACAATACAAGATTTTTGATTCTGCCCCATGTACAGGTACCCCATCTTGCCAGCCATATTCTGGGTCATATCATGCGGCGCATTCAGCAAGATTGGATGAATAAATATGCTCATAAGATTCACATGGTAGAAACCTTTGTGGAGCGTGACCGATTTAAAGGGACATGCTACAAAGCAGCTAACTGGCTGTGTGTCGGGCAAACAAAAGGACGATCCAGGCAAGATAGATAGAGCCTGTCCCAACTAAGTAAACATAGGCAATAAAAGGAATTAAAAGAAAAAAAATCCGTTAAGAGAAGCGTTTTTGCTTCCCTTAACGGAAAAACATGTTTTATAATCTTCTAAACAACCAAGAGGACATAAAACACATGAACATTATTACCTATCAGAATGAACTTCGTCCAGTACTTCCCACCGTTTTTGGAGCAAAAGAGTATCGGGAATTTCGAAAGACGCTTGAAGAAATGGATCATATTCTGACGGCAACAGGAATAGAACACCGCGTACTCACACAAAAGATCATAGAGATGAATCCCCACCTATCCATAAAGCGACAACAACTTCTTTATCGCCGATTTCGTCAGGCACTTCGTTACTGTATTCTCCTTGGAATTACAGAACTTTCCTACCGGAAATTATCTCTTCGTGTTGCCGACAGTCATCTTTTTCAGTGGTTTACCTACACCGATTCCATTGGGCCTATACGCCCTTTATCCAAGAGTGCCATTGAACGGTTTGAGAAGCTTTTCTCCGGTGAGGAGATTTCGGATCTCATTCATGAGCTCAATCGTTCAGCCGGTGATAAAGAAGGTGCCGAGAAACTGCTCTATCAGGAGACGGCAGTACGCTTCGATGAAATATTTGCGGATACAACCTGCGTTCAAGCGAACATTCATTTTCCAGTTGACTGGGTATTGTTCCGCGATGCCGCCCGAACACTCATGAAAGCTATCATGCTGATCCGTTCCCATGGACTTCGTCACAGGATTCGAGACCCGAAGTATTTCATCACCGCCATGAACAAGCTGAGTATTGAAATGACTCATGCTCGGAAAAAGAAAGGCTCTACAAAAGTTCGAAAGAATGTTTTACGCAAGATGAAAAAGCTGATGAAACTCATCGAATCCCATGCCGGGAACTACCATCAGTTGCTGGAAACATACTGGCAGGAAACCGATTGGAGTGAAATTGAGGCCCGGATAGTGCTTGATCGCATGCGGAATATCCTTGATCAGCTTCCCGCGGCAGTGAGCCAGGCGCATGAACGAATCATTGGCGAACGAAGAGTTGCCAACAAGGATAAAATCTTGAGTCTCTACGATGGAGATGTTCGCGTTCTGGTTCGTGGGAAGGCCGGTGCTGAGGTTGAATTCGGTAACGCGCTGTATCTCGCGGAACAGGCTGATGGTCTTATTGTAGACTGGGATTTCATTCAAGAACAGGCTCCCGGAGATAATAAGCTTGTACCTCAGAGTCTTGAAAGGATGAGAAAGAATTATGGATCTATTACGAGTTACACCGCGGACCGTGGATTTGACAGTCCTGAAAACAAGATTGATCTGGAGCAGATGAATATCATTAACGCGATCTGTCCCCGTTCTGTCAGAGAGCTTGAAGAAAGACTTGAAGATGAAAGCTTTTGCCGTTTGCAGAAGAGACGGGGAGCAACTGAAGCACGAATGGGGATATTTAAAAACGCCTATCTTGGAAAACCTCTTAAGAGCAAAGGGTTCAAAAACCGTAAGGTCCGTATTGAATGGTGTATCCTGTCACACAATCTCTGGAAACTATCCACCATGGCGGCGGAGCGGCGTAAGGAGATTGAGGACGTACTCGCTAAAACAGCATAACATCTGTCATTTTTATTTCCTCTACGATAGGACAGGTTTGTCCTGAATTAATTGTTATGGCAGAGAGAGCGGGGGATAGGGTGAACAACAGTGATAATTCTACCATTAGATTTCATGAATATTTCTTTGAGTCTGCTGATTGTCAGAAATTAGACTATTCGGGACAGGCTCTAGATACACAAATTTATCTGTTCCGGTAAAGGATATCCTCTTGTACCCTCTAACAAAAAACTTCAAGCAAGTTTTATGCAGGACAAGATAAATGAAAATGTTTAAACGTGAAGAATTACTTGTTATTGCTAAAACCAATCCTGAAACTCTTGTGGATATCATTCTAATTCTTCAGGAGCAAGTTCAAATGCTGACAGAACGTGTCGCCAGGCTGGAGGAGCAGATAAGCAAGAACAGTAGAAACAGCAGTAAACCTCCATCTTCTGATGGATTAAAGAAATCTAAACCTAAACCCAAAAGCCTTAGAAAACGATCAGGCAAAAAGCCTGGTGGTCAGAAAGGACACAAAGGCCATACTTTAGAGAAGGCGGAAGAACCTGATTATGTTATTCCTCTTGCTGTAACAACATGTTCCTGTAGCGCTGACCTCTCAGATGTACCTGCTGTAGGCCATGACTGTCGTCAGGTATTTGAGTTGCCTGAACCAAAACTGGAAGTGTACGAATATCAGAGTGAAATAAAAATATGTCCGGATTGCGGTAAAATTATCAAAGCTGAATTTCCTGAAGGTGTTAACTCGCCAGTACAGTATGGTTCAGGATTTCGTGGACTGCTTGTATACATGCAAAACCAACAGTTGATCCCTGCAGACCGATTAAAACAGATGATGTCCGATCTATACGGAGCATCAGTCAGTGTTGCAACAATACTTAATGCATCCAAACGTCTCTATGACAATCTTGATCACTTTGAAGAATCTCTTATCAGTTCTTTGGTTAACAGCAACATAGTTCACTCCGACGAAAGTGGTGTTCGTGTGGGAGAAAAACTTCATTGGTTACACAGTGCCGGCACTGAATTACTGACCTTCTATGGTATCCACAAAAAACGAGGGAAAGCGGCGATGGATTATTTTAACATTCTGCCTGATTTTGGTGGTCGTCTTATGCATGATTTCTGGAAACCATATTTAAAATATGATTGTGAGCATGGACTTTGTAATGCCCACCTCTTGCGTGAGTTAACTTTTTTATTCGAACAACATAAACAAGTCTGGGCAGAAAAAATGTTTATCCTTCTTCTGGAGATGAATGATTTTGTCAGTAGCTCCCAGAATCAACTTGCCCCCCGACAGAAAAAGCCCTGGCTTAGTAAATATCATGAAATACTGGATGAAGGATGGAAGGTCAATCCTTTACCTGAGAGACCTCAAAAAAAGAAAAGAGGTCGTCAGGCAAAAACAAAATCTCAAAATCTTCTAAATCGTCTTGGTGACTTTGAATCTTCGGTACTTGCATTTTTCCATGACATCAATGTTCCTTTTACTAATAATCTTGCTGAGCAGGATATTCGTATGATTAAGGTTCGTCTTAAAATATCCGGGTGCTTCCGTACGATTCACGGAGCTGAACATTTTGCCCGGATTAGAAGTTTTTTGTCAACTGCGAGAAAACAGAACCGGAATATTCTTGATTCTATTACATCTGCTATTAAGGGAACCCCATTCATTCCTTCCCTGACTTCTTAAGGAAAGGGTAGTACCTGAATAGTTACGAATTTTGTTTGTAAT
>JBQVMC010000126.1:0-4496 GCA_052361145.1 Methanosarcinaceae archaeon | reverse complement strand
TTAATAACTGCATCCGGACCAGCTTCATAAATTGCAAGAATTTCTTCGCGTTCCATGTCAATCCCCTCAAATTAATATAAAATTTATTAGTTTTGAATACTATTTATGAGAAGGTCATTGTATATTGGTTTTTTGTTTCAATGTTATTGAAAAGTAATCGGTTTATAGGATGGCTGAATAGTTACAATTATTATAAATTATACTTGCGGAGTAGTATATTTGGGAAAAACACGATTTGCGGGGCACTACCTTGTTTCAGGGAACATACTGAAAATATGAAACTTGAATGTATATATATACATTAATAAGAAAAAAAATTGTGCTGTTTGCGATCTTTGCTGTGGTGCCCCGACAAAACTCAACCATGCTTAGGAATATATTTTCCTATTGCCCAATAAATAACATTGGAACCCATTGGATCATCCAAAGGTTTATTGATACATGGAAGGGTCGCAAACTATGGTACCTGTTCGAGAAGGGGCAAATTAGTTCAGTGCCATCCGATCATTAGGCACCGACCCTAATAACCTATACGTCAACAGCTTTGCCAAAGACTGATATGAATTCATCACATTCCAAATAAAGCGCCGAAACCGCATCCTTAACAACAGTGATGGGATCCGTTCCATCGGTCATAACATACAGAATCGGGTCACTTATTGTGACATGTTTCATATCATATGATGCAGTATGCACCCGTTCATCGGCAAGCAGTACTGATTTTAACATATTAAGAAGAGTATGGCTTTCCCCTTTGATCTCAAGGTGCATATCCTTATCCGATTTATCAATAATATTTAATTCCATTTAAAATCACTCTATACAAATATTATATTCATACAATTCCTGTTCCGTAACCCGATGCGATCTTTCGCCTCTGGATGTTGCCACAGGACTGGCATTTGAGTTTACCTTTGTCGCTACCTTTACCTTTATCGTTACTATTGTCCCTGACCATCGGTGCATGACAAGCTGAACACAGCACTTTCATAACTCCCAGATCATCTCTTGATGTTGTAAGTCGCATATTTTCAAGATTCAAGACCCTTGCTTTGACTATGTCAGACATTCCAAACTCATTTGATATGTCTTTAACATAAGCATCCTTCACATTGGATACATGTATTGCAGCACCTGGTGCCTGAAATGCTCTTTCACCGGCTCCCTTAACCGCTCCGATCCTGACAAGAACCATAGAATCACGAACATTCACGATCTCACCAACCACAATGTCACCTTCTTTGATCACCGGAGGTGTGGTTGTACTTGGAATTACCGATATTGTACGTTTTTTCTTATTGACATTAACAGTACCTGTGACAAGTGAATATATATCACTGCCATTGACGAATGTCTCAAAACCCGGTGTAAATTCTTCATTTGTACCTATAAAATCACCAGGCAATACGAATACCGTCTCTTCAATAGTCCCTGTTTCTTCCTCTTCATTCAGAATTTTTTCAGTTGTGTCCTTTTTAAATGTTCGCGGTTTTCCGGAAGTAGTATTTTTTCCTTCTTCCGCAACTTCAATTCCCATTGTTTCCCCGGTCTCCGACATTTCCACCTGATCTGTTTCGCCTTCATAGGGACCATCAACTTCTTTGGTTCCTTTTATCTTCCTTCTTGAAGTTTTCTTTCTTATTCTAATGATAATTCCTCTTGTTAAGTATCAATTATAAGTTACAGTTATGAGTTTTGTAAAGGTTAAATTCTATTAGTTTAAATTAAATTCTATTAGATTAGTTTATATTAAATTAAATTCGATTATATTATATTATATTATCATACTACTGTCGTATAATCCTATATATTTCCACTTCGATCTGTTCGACATCTTTTTTATGGAACTTAAATGTTCGTTTTATTCGGAATGATGTTTTATACCATTCCGTAATGACGGCAGGATTAATGAACTTTTGGATAAAATCATGACTTCCACAATTATGAATAGAATATGTGACACCACTTGTTCTTAATGCAGTTAAAAGAAACGGTCGGTCACTACCTTTTGACTGGGCTCCAAAAGGCGGATTCATAACCACTGTATGTGCATTTCCTGTGATAATAGATATTTCACAGCATACGAATTCAACATCAACACCGATTTTTTTTGCATTTTTTCTTGCAACCACAAGTGCCTTTTCATCAGAATCAAAACCAACCACCTTTTTTGCACCAAGAAGTTTTGCACCGATAGCAAGAATACCTGTCCCACACCCAAGGTCATACACAGTATCTTTAATATCTCCTTTCATATATGCAAAATGCAGTATCTCTGCAGCAAGTACTGCCGGGGTTGCATACTGCTCAAGTGTGACATCAGGTGAATCAAAGCCCTTTACCTGTTCGAGCAAGATCTCAAGTTTTCGCTGTTTCATTGTATGCTTTTACTCCCCTGTAATCTCATCAAAAACAAGTTCTTCCCATGTGTTTTCACCAAGCACTATCGCAAACTCCTGAGGCGTGAGCACAGGAGCATGAAACCGTCCCACCTCATCAACTGCGAGTCGCGGACAGGCCGTATTCACAAACGCATCGACCTTGAATTGCAGGAGTTGCCCGGGGGTGATCATATCCATAGATAATATATGTGCATCCATGCCGTGTTTCTTTGCAAGTCCTTTCAAAATGATCGCAAGATCCATCCGGTTTTGCCCGTTCTTTGTAGAGACCAGTATCCCAAAAACCGTTGCATCAAGTGATTTTGCAACAACCGCACTGCGCTGGCGCAAAATCCTTGAATTGCCTGCTTCACGCACTTCATTAATAAACGGATCTGCGATAACCACAGGTTTCTTTGTCGCAAGCGAAACACCAAGCGGGTGAAATTCACCGCTTCCTATGTAGAGGTATTCATCACACTCCGGATCTTTAAATCGCGCAGCCGAAAAATTGCAGCCAAGCACCTGCCCCGGATATACGATCTTGCTATCACCCTCCCCGATAACACATTTTTTCCCGCCACGTTCTAAAATCTCCTGCACTTCACCAAGTTTATGCACATGCTGGACTGTTGTAATTAAGCCGATATGCCGCCCGCGTAATTTTAGCAGCGCTTTTTCGGTGACATCACTAATATTTGCATTTGACCGTGCCTCAATAAAATACACATTTTCACTCAGCTTCGTATCATCAAGTTCAGCATGTCCGAAATGGAACATCAGGTCAACACTATCCACAAGGGCAGCATCAATATCACATGCACCAAAACATGGGTTTCCCGAAATAATGGTACTGGCACCAGTTGCCTCTTCAATCTCTAAAGAAATGCCCGGACCTAGTCTTTTAAATCCTTCCGGGAACTGGAGCCCAACAACCTTTGCACCGCTTTTAATTATGATACCTATTATATGACCTATCCGGAAATCGAATGCTTCACAACTACTCACCCGATACCTCCAATAATAGATACCCCGTTCTCATTCACATCAATTTTAACAAGCGTAGTAACGTCAATACCCGATTCCGCCAATACGGATGAGCCATCTCCACGTTCGATAACAACAATTATACCGCATATAATAGCCCCAATATCCTGCAAGGCGTTCACAAGAGCATGAAGTGTTCCGCCAGTACTGATAACGTCATCCACTATCAGTACACGGTCATTCTTGGTGATCCCGTTTATGTATAACTCACCTCTGGAATAACCGGTACTCTGTGACAATTCCACTTCACCATCCAGTTCATACTTCCTTTTTCTTACGATTGACATCGCAATTCCTGTTTTTAACGAAAGCGCTGTTGCGATCGGTATTCCCATGGCTTCCACAGTTATTATCCGATCTATATCCGTATCTGCGATCTTACGTATTTGATCAGAAACTTCATTTACCAGTTCAGGATCGAGTACGGGCACTCCATCAGATATCGGGTGTATGAAGTAGAAATATTCCCCTCTCTTTATTATAGGGGCTTGTGCCAGTGATCTTTTTAGTAGTTCAAGCATGTTTTGCACGTCTGGTTTCGATTGTATCATTAATATACAACATTATGATGTGCATTTTTTGTATATAAAAGGGTTGTAAATAAGTTTGGTTGCCGACTATTGTGTCAATCCACCGTCTGAAAATAACACACATTTTTGCCATATAATCCCATATCATAATTCATAAATTCGCCGGCATCCAACCTGTTTATCACTACACACATAATAATAAAACTCAAAATCAATTGTGTTAAAATGTAGAGAGATATATTACTACTATATTATATTATATTATATTATATCATTCATATAAAAATTTGAGATGAATAAGCAAAAAATGGAACATAACTGTTCAGCCATTCTCAATACTGGATGTCGATTTTTCCATTCTTATGTATAAGTGTGCCTGTAATCGACCTCCCATCGGGTTTTGATGTTATTGATGAGCATGGTAGTATGATCTTGTCTATGATTTGGTGTGAGTAAGCAGTGCGCGCTTCGCGCGGACAAGTGGTGCGGTTTTGGTGATCTATGGGTGCGCGTTCCCATGTGGTTATTTGATTTTGGA
>JBQVMC010000125.1:0-4744 GCA_052361145.1 Methanosarcinaceae archaeon | reverse complement strand
TTAATTTCCAAAATTGTCTTTTTTACATCTTCGTCTTCAAAATAACAGAAAAGCCCTTCTGCGATAAACAAAAAGGGTTTCTCTTTAATCAATTTCAATTCATTCATCCATGAAAAATCCAGCACATCGTAAGCAAGAAATTTATGTTTTTCTGTTTCATTAAACACTTTTTTCCAGACAGATTCCACTTCAGGTAAATCAAGTTCATACCATTTTAATTTACTATTATCAACTCTAAAAAATCTCGTGCATAAACCTGCTCCAAGATTTACAACAATGGCATTCGGGTTTTTTCTCAAATATCTTTCAGTTGCCTTGTCGAGAAGTTCTGTTCTGACAGCAATGCCAACTTGGTTTGACCAAACAATATTTGATGCATTTGAATCTGTATAATTCATTTTTTCTATTTTCTCAACAATCTCCACTGCTTTCTCGTCTTTGATTATACTGTCATTTCTTTTGGTTTCATTGTATTTCGCGTAAAGCGGAATCAGTAAAGTTTCTGGAACACCTGTCAGTGTTTCTGTATTATTTTTTTTCATACTTTTTCACCTCCTTTCATTATAATTATTATTATCTATTTAAATATTTCTTTTTAGGTGGGGGTCAGAATTTCGTATAACGTTTGGGATATACGAAGTTTTTCTGGAACGAAGTGGAAGAAAAATTTGGGTGAGGGGCGAGCCGAGCCCCGAACCGTATATCCCTTGTTATACGCCCTGAGCGTAACGAAGTGAAGCTCAAGCGCAGCGTGGCACGGAGCGAAGCGGAGTGAGTTCAAAAAATATTTTTCGTTATTATTCATCAGATAGGCTTTCTTTTTTTTATAAATTTGATTTTTTCGTTTTTAAAAATGGAAGAGGGGTTAGGGGTGAATTTCATTTTTAAATTTTTATAGTTGCATTAATTAGTTCAAATAATAAGTTTCACCAATTTTTAGAAGGATAACTTTAATTTTTGATTTTGCTTCTAATTTTTCCTTGAATTTTTGAGGATTTGATTTCAGATTGTGCATAGGGATTACGATTTTTGGTTTTATTATAATTGCGGTTTTGGTTGCTTCTGGAATATCCATTGTAAATGTTCCGCCAATGGGAAGTAAGGCAATATCTACTTTGCCAAACTTTTTCATTTCTGGAATGAAATCAGTGTCTCCGGCATGATAAATTGTTTTTCCATTAATTTTTATCAAATAGCCAACGCACTTGCCTTTTTCATGAACCTTTTTTGTAGAACTACCTTCTTTTGTATTGTAAGCAAATGTCGCTTTTACCTCAATTTTTCCAACTTTTAAATTTTCTCCGGGTTTTATAGTTTTGATATTTTTACCTAATTCTTTACAACAAATTTCAGGAGCAATAATAATTGTGTTAGATTTTTTTAATCTGTTGACTGTAACTGCTTTGCAATGGTCTTTATGATGATGGGTTATTAAGATTAAATCTGCTTTTTCTAAATTTTTATCAGGAAGCCCATCAATTGGATCTGGCCATGTTGTAAAATCAATTTTCTTTGGATAATTGATGTAATATTTTCTTAAATAAGCAGGATCAATATAGATGATTTTATTTTCAGCTTTTATTTGAAACCACGAAGGTTGGAAAAATTTTATTGATATTGGCATTTTCATTTCCTCTTTCTGCGTCGTACCAGTTGTATGCTCCCTGAGAAGAGGTTCATTCGTGGCACTTTTTGCATATAATCTTTATAGTCATCACCAAACTTCTCGACGAGTCGCTGGTCTTCTTGCCTTGAAATTAAGTAGACACATGTCATGCCTAGAACTCCAATAATTATCGTCAACCAATGTTGACTCCAGAAAATAATTGCAAGATACATGAGTAACCAACCCAGATAGAGTGGATGCCGAATAACGGAATAGATTCCTGTGTCAACAAGGACTGAGGTCTCGGTCCAATTCTTTTCCTTTTTCACCTTGCCCTTACTGCGAAAAACAAATTTAGGTAGAAAAATCAAGACAAGACCGACTGCTAAGATTATCCATCCAGCATACCGTAGCTCCTCGATACCAGCAGGATTATCTAAAAACCAGAGCAATAGATAAGCTACGACCAACAAAGCACCCGCAACGTAGTACATGGAGCCACCCTTCATCCATTTTTCGATTTTACTGAATTTCATAATTTTATATTACCTCCTTTTTTATATCCGTTTAAATATGAATTATAAATTCACAGTTTTTTGCTCCTGTGATTACTGACTGTATGAGTTCTACTTCAACTGGCTTTTCAAGCGCTGATTCAAAAAATTGTTTAATATGCCCCACACCGCAATAGCAGTATGTTAAATTCTTAAAAGGCTTTTCTGTTTTATTAACTAATCCGCAATAGCATTTATCATATCCGCCTATGACAGTATTATTGTCTTTTAACTTAAAAGTGTAACCTCTCATGCTGTTCAATTTTTCAATGAATTGTTTGATTGATTTTGACTCTTTCATAAATTTTTTTGCCTTGTTTCTAAGTGTTGAACCACAACATATTCTGCCTTTCTTTTCCATAACGTTTATACAATTTTTTTTATTGACTAATTTCTCTAATTTCTCTGTTACTTCCTTTATCCATTCCGCCTTTTTAGCTGGATTTGAAGTTGATGTAAATTGATCTACATTCTGCATTAGTGTCTCTATTACAGATTGGCTTATTCTCTCATCTTCCATTGCTTTTACCCATTGTCCAAGTCTACCTGTTTTTTGGATTTTTACATTTGATTTATTTTTTGTTTCCATATTAACATCCATTATAAAATTAAAGTTATTAAGATTATATAAATCTTCCTTTATTCTTTCGTTTTCGGAACAGAGTGAAGAAAACACAATATTATCCCCCTCTTTTTGTTTTAGAAAAGATCAAATTTATTTCCCTTTTTAGAAAGCCTATCGTTTCTTACATCTTAGAAAAATATTTTTTGAATTGCGTTTAACTGGTTTATATACGAAGTGTTTTCGTATAATTGTTAATTATTTGACTGTTATACGAATATATGCTATATTGTTAATAGCATATATTCGTATTATAATGAATTTATTATGAAATTGCAAGAATTTTTAATAAAAATTAAAAATGAACTAAAATTACGAAATTATAGCCCAAAAACAATTAAAGGTTATATTTTTTGTTTGGCTGACTACTTTAGATATATCAAAAATATAAGCAAAGATCCTGATATTTCGTTGATTAAAAAATATTTATTAAAAAAACAAGAACGCGGAAGATCATCGCAGACAATTAATTTATATTTACAAGCTATTAAATATTTTTATCGCGAAATATTAAAAAATTCAGTTTTAATTGATATTAAATTTGCTAAAACAGACAGTAAACTCCCAATTATTCTATCGCGTGATGAAATTAGAGAAATTTTAAATAAAATTAAAAATTTTAAGCATAAAATTTTAATATCATTGTCTTACGGGGCAGGTCTTAGAATTAGCGAAGTCGTGAATTTAAAAGTTAAAGATGTCAATTTAGGGGAATTAACTTTGCATTTAAAAAACGCGAAAGGCAAAAAAGACAGAATAACTATTTTTTCAGAAAAAATAAAGCAAGATTTAAATAAATTGATTGCTTATAAAGAAAATAATAGCTATGTTTTTGAAAGCGAGCGAGGCGGGAAATTAAACATCAGAACAGCGCAAAAAGTTTTTAAAATGGCGCTAAAAAAGGCCAAAATAAAAAAAGAAGCGACTTTTCATTCATTACGGCACAGTTTTGCGACGCATTTGTTGGAAAATGGCGTTGATGTTCGTTATGTGCAGGAGTTATTAGGACATCGGAATATCAGGACAACGCAGCTATACACTAAAGTGACCAATCCAAGCATTGAAAATATTAAAAGCCCGTTAATTTGATTTTTATTAGATGTTCCGCGCGGAACATTGGAAAATGCGTTATCGCCATGTAGTTAGTGTGCAAAAACTATTGCGAGTTGAAAATTGGATATTTTTAGAAAATATTTGTGAAAATAGCAATTTTTAAGCCGTGATGGTTTTTATATATTAACTAGGGTAAAGTCTGATATTTCGGACCAAAATTTTTAAATTAATCCTTAATTATCAGCGTGAATAAAAGGTTTTCTCGTTCTTTTAAACTTAAATTCTTGTGATTATATCGCCACACATATTCGCCAAGGTATAAATTCAATTTTTCTTTCCTAATTCCTCCTCTGGCAGACAGTTTTCTTTTTAAATATCCCCAAAATCCTTCAAGCCCGTTAATGTGATTTCCCTTTTTGTCAGAGTATTCTTTTTTGCCGTGATTTACCGTTCTATGAACATATCCTTTTTGCGCGATGCCTGCATATGCCCTCCAAGAATCAGAGCAAATCGTTGAGCCTTTTTCAACCTGTTTTTGAATTATTGGCTGTAAGTTTTTAGCCTCTGTTTTATCAATTAAAGTTGCCCAAACTTTTCCGCTTCTGCAAAGAATTCCAAAAATCGGCTGCTTGACTGTATTAAACCCGCTTTTCTGTTTTCCATTGCCTTTTTGCTTTAATTCAAGCCTTTTCCCCAGCCTTTTATTTTTCATTTGTCCGCCCATATATGTTTCATCCACTTCGACCGTCCCTTTAAATATTTCTGGCTTATCGTTAGTTATTCTTATTCTAAAAAGGTTTAATATTTTTAAAAGTTTATATTTAGAAATATTAACTCTTTCGAGAATAATGTTGGTTGAATGCTCCAATATAAATTCTGAAATGATTTGTTTTAAAATTCTATTTTCTA
>JBQVMC010000124.1:0-4752 GCA_052361145.1 Methanosarcinaceae archaeon | reverse complement strand
CTGAATTATTTCATCACGATAACGGTGGTGAGTACAACAATGGGGTCATTTTTAGGTTGCTTAAGATGCTTAAGATCGTGGATATTCCAACAGAGGTAGAGAATCCAAAAGGAAATGGGAAAAAGGAAAGAGCTCATAGTCAAGATCGAAAATATTTTTATGAGAAATATCAGTTTGAAGACATTGAAAGTATCGAAAAGGCAATTCCAGAATATGTCCGATTCCGAAACGAAATGAAGGGGCAGTGGGCTCGCTATGGAAAAACCGCCTCATCAGTATTGAATGGAACAGAAGCAAAACCATTGACTGACGAAGAATTGGAAAGGGTAATTCGGGAACTGTATTTTGAGAAGGTTAAAAGAATAGTAAAACAAAACGGGAAAGTCAAATTTGAAGGGAAATGGTATCACGTGAGTAAAAATATGTCTGGTGAAACCGTGGAAGTCAAGATTACACTGAGGGGGGTCGAAATTTGGTATGAAGGAGCTTTCATTAAACGATGGAAATATTGGGAACATGTCATAGGTATTGCTGCGGGTTATGTGCTAAAAAAGTACTTGATATAGTACAAAATGTCTGAAAAGTAATCCGCTGTGACCTAGAAGTTGTTATCACCTGCCTCAGGAGACTTGCAATCATCCCCACATTAATAACAATAAGTAATAGAGTGAATCCGATGATCAATATATCAAAAGGATATTTTACATCCAGATTTCTCATTACCAAACTTATGTTGAGCATCAATCAGCAAGCCCGTCATAGCAATAAACTGATATAAAAATATAGCAATGGAAAAACCAAAAACACATACAAACTTTATACATTAATCCAAAATGGATGCCAGATTATTTTTATCTAAAAACATTAGCAACAAGCCAATAAATCTCCTCAATCGAACACCAATGTAGCACCATTAGGTGAAACAAATAATCGCGTTACTTCAGCAGTTTTATCAGGTGTTCCCAAAAAGACAAGCATATCACCCGGACAAAGCCTTAAACTTGCATCAGGATTGGAAACTGATTGCCCGCCCCGGCATGATGCTATCAAGGTTACGCCATATTTTTTCCTGAGTTCGGCCTGTGCTAATGTTTTACCAGACATATGCGAGCCTTTTTCAACTCTGATCGTACTCACATCAAGATCGGATAGATTTAATTTCAGGTTACAGAAATCATTTGATTCCAGAGACAAATTGCGAAACATCTCGTAACCATCAGCCCGAACTTCTGCCATGAATGTCTCGATGATGTCCTTTGGTATTAGATATTTTTTTAGAACACGTACAAATATCTCAACAGATGTCTCAAACTCCTGTGGAACTACTTCATTTGATCCGAGTTCATAAAGTGGTTCCATCTCCTGAAGATAACGGGTCCTTGTAATTATATGAACTTTTGGGCTGAGCCTACGGGCAGTCGATATGACCCTCCTTGTAGCCACCGGATCGGAAATACCAAGTACCATTACCCTTGCATCTTTTATATTCACGTGTTTAAGAACTGCTTCTTGTGTCGCATCTCCATAGTAGATCAATTCATCTTTTGACCTTTCGCTTAAAACAGTATCAGGATTAATTTCGATGACGACATATGGTATATCTGCAACACGTGCAACCCGCGCTACATTTCGTCCGTTTATTCCAAAACCAATAACAATAAGATGGTCTTTAAGCTGTATTTTATCAGTTTCCTCTCTCTTTTTTTCATGACAAAGGCAGGATTTTATTCTTTTGGGTATCGGCAGTCGCATGACAGAATCTGCAATATTGTGGGATGCGTGAATAATAAATGGCGTGGCTGCCATCGTAGCAACAGATACTGCCAAGAAGAGTTGGTATGTGTCCCAGGTAAGCAAGCCGTATTCAATGCCGAATTTTGAAAGTATGAAAGAGAATTCCCCAACCTGTACAAGTGCAAGACTTACCATGATAGTAGTCCTTAGCGGATAGCCCAGTACAAGAGTTGCAAATCCTGCGATAATCGCTTTTAATGATATTACTCCCAATGCTATAAGGACGATAAGTACAGGTTGCTGAAAAAGAAAATTGATGTCTAATAACATGCCAATAGAAATGAAAAAGAAACTCATAAACACATCACGAAACGGCAGTATATTACCAATTGCCTGGTGGCCATATTCGGATTCAGATATGATAAGCCCTGCCAAAAACGCACCAAGAGCAAGTGAGAGTCCTGTACTGTATGTGAACAGCGCAACTGAAAAACAGATGAATATTATGCTAAGAAGGAAAAGTTCACTGTTACGTGTCTTGACAATTTGGTATAATAGTTGCGGAACAATCCACCTGGCACCTGCGATTACCAGAAAGATTAGTAAGATAGCCATGGTAATTAGAGCCAGAGGCGATTCCCCACCGTTTCCAGAGGCTCCTGCAAGTAAGGGTGTGACCAGTATCATCGGAACGATTATGATATCCTGGTAAATCAAGATCGCAAGTGTTATTCGCCCGTGTGGACTATCGATATCAGCTCGTTCCTGGAGAAGTTTGAGGACAATGGCTGTACTACTAAGGGCAAGTAGAAATCCTATGAAAATAGATTCGCCAGGGTTTCGTCCAAGATAGTTGGCTATAAGTGCAGCTGCTAAAAGTGTTACTAGTACCTGGATTGACCCACCAATAAACACTGCTTTTTTGATTTGCCACATATCTTTTAGCGACAGCTCCATTCCAATCGTAAAAAGAAGCAACACAATCCCGATCTCCGCCAGGACTTCAATTTCAGTGATACTGCTGATCATCCCCAGCCCGTAAGGTCCGGCAATCATGCCTGTTAGCAATAGGCCTACTATCGAAGGTACACGAAACCTGTGGGAAATGAAAAGAATGGCAATAGCCAACCCAAATATGATAATTATGTCATTTAGCAGTGATGTTTCCATTAATTATCTCCTTTTTTAATAGTCGAAAGGGTGTTATTTTATATTTATCTTGGTATGAAAAAAAGGACACTTTTTAGTATATTCCGGATAAAAGGATAATGGCAAAAAAGATTCACCGCAGAGGGACTTATTTTTCTCTGCGTGCCTCTCGATCTCTGCGGTTTTCAAAACCATTCCGGAAGATATACTACTCCGCAAGTCAAATTTACAACAATTTTGTGATGGAACAAATGCAGCAAAGCAAACTGATAACTGAAAGTTACAAAAAGCTGACTCGGTTTAGTATAATAAAAAGTCTCAAAAAAAGAGGGAATGATTTACGAAATTGCAATCCTGACTTGATTATGTATTACCACACGACACAAAATCGCAAATACTAAATATAATAACTTAATGGGACATAATGGGATTTAAAGTAGAAAATATTAAAGTTATGTTTTTGGGACTTAGACTTTCGTTTATGTATGCGGAGTTTGAATAACATGATTTTATTAAATATACCGCACACTGTATATTTAAATAAACTGCAATCTGTCGGGGTGTAAACAAATTCATACGACTTATGTATAAATGGTATTTTATCTTACAAACCTGGTGTAAGGGGGTGTGGGACGTATGTGGGAAAATGTACATAAACGGGAAAATGATATGCAAATGATACAAACACAGGGATTCAACTGCTGCCCAAAAAGATGTCAAATGCTTTAGTGGTAACATTCCAGTTCATTTGTCGTTATTTATACAAAAATACAATCGTAAATTATATACCAAATTTTCAACAATAATTTTACAGCATTATTAATGTTAATGTTAACGTTAATGTTCAGGTGGTCAGTATTATGTATAAACCAAGTAGTAAACAAAAAATTGCATTAGATAATCTTCGAAATATCGATCCGAATTTCCAAATAAAATGGGACGAAAAAAATGGTGTCCCGATGCATTTACGTGGAAAGCTTTCAAGATCCCTGACAGGAGATCCTGAGCTTATCAGCATGGAATTTCTAAATATGCACAAAAACCTGTTTAATGTGGAAAGACCGGATGAAGATTTACAGATTAAAGACATTGGTACCGATACAAATGGAAATAGGCATGTACGTTTCCAGCAAAAATACAGATCATTACCTGTTTTTGGCAGAGAGATAATAGTCCATATCAATCATGAAAATGCTGTTAAAGGCGTTAATGGTAAGTTTGCACCAAGCATCGACCTTCCTGGAAAACCGGATGTTTTGGCTGAAGACGCTAAAAAAACGATACTCAAGCATGACAAAAATAACAGGGAACGATCCGATGAGGTTCCAAAACTTCTGGTATTTATCCATGAAGATGAACCATACCTTACCTGGCATATGACTGTGGATGGTCTTGACAAAGCTCTGGACGGCAGCGAGACACCAGCCAGATGGGAATATTTCTTGAATGCTCTTACAGGAAAAATTATCTGGCGCTACAACAACGAACAGACGCATACCCGTACCACTGGTACAGGCACAGGTAAATACTTTGGTAATGTGACAGTTAACACAGTCCATAATCATATCTCTAACAAATATGATCTTGAAGATCAATGGCTGCCAACTACTGCAAAAGTTGTAACTCACGATACGGATAACGGTTTACCTCCAGCACCAACATCACAAGACAGCAATAACAACTGGTCGGCACCTAATCAGGGTGCTGAGGTCGATTGTCACGTGTACACGCGTATGTTTTATGATTACTTCTTACTCGTACACGGGCGCGACAGTTATGATGATGCCGGGGCTGATATGAATATATATGCCCATTGTAATATAAATTGGAATAACGCAAGCTGGAACGGAAGTTATGTCAAAATCGGTG
>JBQVMC010000123.1:0-4806 GCA_052361145.1 Methanosarcinaceae archaeon | reverse complement strand
CATAAATGGAAGGTAGCAAAATACTTAACATCAGGATGGAGTAAAGAACCCCGCCCTTCCAGACGGGGCTTTTAGAAGAGTTCCAATTGCTCAGGTTTTTTCTTATTATCCTTGTGAAATCTTATATAACGCTTGATGATATCTGAAGTTACTTTATCTCCAACAGTTCTCGCAAAATATCCAGCTTCCCAAATGTTACATCCCGCCCTTTTTAGTAATTGCAATCCCAGTTTAACTAACAAGTTGGAACAGACTCATCACAAACCCAGTAAAGCCGGGTATTCCCGAGAGGGTGTTCCTTTGTACACTATAGGGTTGGAACAGATGTAATGGAAGGATTTTCTGAGAAACAAAAAGAGGGTGAAGCGATATGGCTTCACCCATTAATATAATGTTGGTATAGAGAATTAAGAGGTATTTAAGTTGAGGGACATGTAATCCATCCTGTATCAGTTCGGATCACCAGTCCTTCAGTTTGTAGATCTATCAGCATTTGTCCTACTGTCTGGTTTCTAACTTTTACTATTTGTCGTAATTTTACTTGTGAAAGCGGTTTTTGCATTTGATTCATTGCTTCCAGCAGTTGAGATTTTAGATTGCCGGTATTTTTCTGATCTGTTGGTGAGAGTTTTTCCGGGTCATGGGTTATGATTTTGAGATGGGGTGAGTGATCAGGGTTAGCGAGTTTCAGTAAAAGTTGTTCAGGGGATGCAGCCGAGCGATGTTCTACCGTCAATTCGATATGCTGAGTATTTTGGTGCATGTACAGCATAACGTCTGTCCATGCGTGAAAATCGGTACTGCCTCTGAGGGATTGTCCTGCTCGAAGTCCCGCTCTATTTTTCTTGGCATGATGGACAAGCACTATAGCCATTTGGAATTTCCGCTGTAATCCCCGGAGTTTCCCTAAAATATCTGATACTTCTGCCGAGGAATTTTCGTCTATTGCCGTATGCAACCGGACAAATGGATCCAGAATAAGTAATGCTGGCTGATATTGTGCAATTGTTGCTTGAAGCCGAAGCAGATCATGAGGTTTGTTCAGATGCATTTGATTGACAGTGATAATACCCAGATCCAATTCATTCAGACAGATACCACGGGGGTTGCAAATACTTGCCAGTCGGATCCGAATATCGGGAAGACTGTCTTCAGCGGCGTAGAGCATGACCTGTCGTTTTGCAGATGTTGGAAATAATCCAAGGCAGGGGGTTTTAGATGCTACTGATACTGCAAGATCCAGAGCAAGCCAGGTTTTAAAACTTTTCGCGGCACCACCGATTATTCCGACCCCTTCAATGGGCCAAAGCCCATCAACGAGCCAGCGGTGGTTTTCCTGTCTGACGGGTAGATTATGAGCACGCAATACAGGAAATGGATCGGGATTCATGCCAGCACCAGTTCTTTAGCCTGTTCGATGATTCTTTCACAAATGATGTCCTTTTTATCTTCGTGAGCAATACGCATAGCTGTTGTCAGAAGTTTCCCGATAATTCTTGGAATTCCTTTGCTGAGATGAAATGCCGCATCCATGGCTACATCACCTAAAATCTGACGCTCACATCCCGCTGCACTGAGACAGGCCAGAATATAGGCAGAAAACTCTTTTTTATTCATGGATTCCATGTGAATACGCAGATGGACACGGCTCATCAGATGACCGTATTGCGCCTGATTCAGTGTTCGTACCAGATGTGAATCACCCACCAGCCAGATTGTTAATATTTCCCGGCTATCGAAGATAAAATTCATGAAAGCACTAAGAGAATGCAGGAAATCACCAGGAAGTTTATGAGCATCATCAATAACCAATATCACCTGCTGATCATTTTCATCATTTAGTTTCAGAATGTGCTGCTTGATTTCACACCAGAATTTTGATCTGCGAAACGAAGGGACAAGACCAAGATGCAGGGCAAGGGTTCGATAGATATCATTAGCTCCCGCCTGAGAATCTTCCAGATACAAGATCCGATACCGATGAGGAGGCAATTTTTTGATGATGGAATGCAGACAAGCTGTTTTACCAACGCCGGATGAACCAGTCAAAAGACCTATACCCCGATCATTGAGCAACCATTTGAATCGTTCCTGGAATTGTCTTAATCTGTCACTTTCAAAGATATTATCCCTCAGAAATTCCTTGTCAAAGGGATGATGGGATAATCCAAAACGATCACGATAATCTGTTGTGTTCATGATTTCTCTCCTTTTGTCCATGTGTTCCGTGCCCGGTTCAGAGGATCTATTGATGGTAACTGGAAATCTCTTTGTTTCGATTGAGGACGCCACCGTCGGCGGCGGGTATTTGCTTCTAAATTTACAGGTATTGCTGTACCCAGATATTTATCGCTTTCCCAAACTTCCACATTATTGGGCAGTTCTTCTTTCATAAATCGCAATTCCACTTTGTTCCGACTCACCGTAGGTGGAATTTCAAGACGATAACCATGTAAACTAACTGTTCCGTCTCTACGGACTGTCCGACTCTCACGGGTTCGCCATAATGCTTCAAAATCGAAATCCTTTTCGACCCGGCGATGCTGGATTTCAGGCAGAAGTTCCATATATTTCTGCCAAGGCGTATTTCCTTCCAGACCACAGTGGGGTTTTGAGTGATACATGGAATGGATCCATCGCCACAGCAAACTGTTTAAATCCTTCAGAGCCTCAATGTCATCAGGTTTCAGATATTGTTCAAAACTACAACGAACATGAGAAAACCATCGTTCTATACATCCTTTGGCAGCACCATCACGTACAGGTGCATGCATCAAATGAATACCAAGATGAGCACAGGTTCTGACAAAACGACCATCGATATATCCCGATCCATGGTCTACATAAACCTTTTTGCACAATCCACGGATCTGTAACGCCTGGCGAAAAGTGGAAAGAAGACTCAATGCTCCTTCTGAAAATCTATATTCCGCATGCATGATCGTACGGGTGGCGTTATCCATCCAAGCTATCAGATATACTTTCCGGCTCTGGACACTATGACGCGAATGCATCACATCTCCTACCCACATATCCATGGGAAAGGCATATTTGAATGGTAACCGCTGACGCTTCAACCCCTTATCTTTTCCCAAACGACCACTGAGACCATGCCATTGTAAAAATCTGTGGACCGTCGAATGACGAAGCTTGCCCACTGGCACTTCTCCAAAATCTTCCAAAGTGCTGATAAGTAACGGTATAGACATCTCAGGATTCGACTTCTTAATGGCAATCAGACGATCCGAAAGAATAGGATCAATAGCTTTACTGATGTGTCTATCAACACGAGTGGAGGATTTTAAACCGGAAAATCCATGACGCCGATACAACGATAACCATCGGTTTATACTGGATTCAGATATCCGCAACAGCTTCTCCTGCCAGGATACCCGATAACTTCTAGCCGAAATTTCCTTCATACGCTCATGCTGCTGACCACGAGCCAAACCACCATGCAGAAATTCACTGATCAGCCCGTAACGAAACAACGCTTTGGCTTCTTTTTCATCTACTTTCATCTGTGTTCTCCTTAAATTTACGATTAAGGAGAGTGGCCACCCTCGAAAATGGACTCTTCGAAGCGGCTTTCAGGAAATCATAGCAACACCACTTCTGTCGAGGAGCACATTTGGTGGGTCGCGATCATGGGATACTTTCGACGGGGAGAAACACCTCTTTTTGCTCGCTCACTACGGGATGGAAAAAACAGACCCACGTGGTGCGATGCACAGATATGTATTGCTTCCAATAAACGAGGAATGCTTGTAGACCATTCCTTCAAGGACCCCTCTATTGCTCCACAGCTTTGGGCCACGGGCCACCAATTCTGAATTCTATCCAACCAACGCTGCTGTGTACGCCGATGCGGCTCAAATTCCTTTGCTTCCCGGCCAGCTAAACGACCAACAATAACTTCTGATACTACTTCAACCTTGTACACAAGATCAGAAGTGACAATATCAGGTACTAAACAATGAACCGCTCCACAAGTCTGACATTGTACACGCCAATACCACAACGGTAACCATTCCGCCCAAGACTTCAGCGTAGATCGACAACGCCAACCATGACCATGAAACACCCTGCCATTACAGCAAGGAAAACTCTCTGGCTTATGCTTACGAATAATTGACCGCATTTCCTCGCTAAGAAATTCATACTCAAATGATAAAAACTTGAATTGTAGAGAAAATAATAGGATGATAGCCATGCTTGTAGAGGGATTTATCGGTCTCTCTTTTGTTATCTACGCGCCGGTGTTTGGGCTTTGGCGCGTAGATTTTTTTATCCCCCGTTTCACCTCCCTCTCAGACCAAGATAACTGGGAAGAAAATAATTGCAATAATATTATCTATACCGGGATGAGAATAACCTTACTCAAGTCAAAAGTCGCGGGGCGTAACACAACGACAATGGTTTTCCTGTAATAAGCTATTACGACACAGTCTGTATGGGGAGAGGAGAGGAGAGGGGACACATTAACGCCGATGAAAAAATCGCTGATTCAACCATCGACCAAACCTATAAACAACCTGATACAATTTATTAAGAACATCCCGATGAAAAATCTTTACCATCACGGGATGACTGAAGAAATCAAGAACAATCTTTGGAATGTTATGCCGATAAGCTCCCATGACAATATTGACATAAGTTGCTTTCCGATCATGATATTCCAGTTTCGGCTCACCATGGACATCCAAAAGACCTTCACTCTCAGCCCGATTATATAGTGCAGTTCCCGGAAAAATTACCAGAGAGAACAACTGTAACCGATAAGGTTGTGGAAATTGTCGAATCAAC
>JBQVMC010000122.1:0-4859 GCA_052361145.1 Methanosarcinaceae archaeon | reverse complement strand
TGATCCTCAGCTGGTATTAGCCCGATACGCAGTATTGGTTTTTCGGATGTTTTTGTTTCCGAATCAAAACATCCTGAAGACAATACACAAAATACGATCAGCACAGAAAGTAATGTGCCGATTCCAAACCTTCTCAATATATTTCTGGCCATTTTATTCCTCAAATTGTATCCACTTCAAAAAGCAGGGTAAAATGATATTCGAATTATCTAAACCAAGTGCCTAAGCGGCATTCGATTTCAAAATGGTGTAAATTACCCTTAGATTTGAAGCGGATACAAATAAATCTAATTAATAATTGGAATTATTCTCTTTATTACTCAATTATTGCATATAGTCTTTACGAAAACATAAAAAAGTGATGTCTTTACTGCATGCGTTTATATTCATATCGGGAATTGCTGAATGATCATATACATTTTTGCTCCTTTTGTGTCTCATTAACAATTTTCTTTGTAACATCCCCATCAACCCAAGTACGTCCAGTACCGGGCGTAGATTGTGATTAGCGTACTAATCAAATATTGTCGAATGTGTAATTGTATGAGTTCACCGTGGGAAATATCCCAGCGCAGCGGAGATACACCAGTGTGCCCTTCCAAGTTTGGTAAACAAATGCACTTCCTCCTCGTCTCCAAAAATTGCCTGAAGCACAGGTTGCTGATCATGGGATTTGTAAGGTTATTTATCTTCAACCTAACTTTGTTTGGGTATAATACTTCTGAACCTAACCGCCTATTGAGATTACTTAAAGAGGTTTAATATGAAAGAAACAAAACAAAAAAAGAAACGAAATGTTCTTGCAATAAATATGATGCTATTTATCATGATCATTTCATTAATCACACCTGCTATAGCAGCAGGGAATCAAGAAAAATACGGGGTACTTGTTATCGCACACGGAAGCCCTAGCGAGAGCTGGTGCGCCCCTATACGGGATGCAGTCGCAGATGTAGATCTGCCATATACGGTTGAACTCGGCTTCCTAGAACTTGTACCGAATGAGACGATAAATGATGCTGTCAGGAAACTCGATGATGATGGTGTTACGAAAATCATCGCAATCCCACTATTTATTTCATCACACAGCAGCCATATTCAGGAGATTGAGTATGTGCTTGGATTAAGAGAGACGCTTCCATTGACAAGTGAAAATGTTACGGTTGATGGTGTGGAAATGGAACGGGCGATAGTTTTAAAGGATGAACACTATGCAATATCGCGTGTCTCGATCAAGGCAGGGACTGATGGGGGTATACGAGCGATAGGGCACCCGGATGAAGTAGAAGAAGAACTTGTACCGGTTGAAACCGATACGGAGATCCTCCTGACCAGTGCGATGGATGATCATTGGCTTATAGCCGATATCCTGGCTGATCGCATGGCTGGCCTGAGTACCGGGAGTGCAGGTATTGCGAGCGAGACACTTGTTGTTGTCGCACACGGAACCGATGAAGAAAATAACTTTGACGGATGGGTGAACAACACATTATCACTTACCAACCAGGCACGATTGAAGCTGGCGTACTGGAATGATCCTGCGATCGGACTTGCAGGAACAGAGATTGCATTTATCCACCATAACGCAACACTTAACCCCGAATTCACGCTAAGGCCAATCGTTGAGAGCGCCGAATATCCTGTTCTAGTTCCGCTGATGGTAAGCGAAGGATATTTCACCGGTAAGAAGATTCCGGGTTTGCTTGAAAACCTGACTTATACCTATGATGGCAGTGCGCTCACCCCACACCCGAATGTGGCGGAATGGATAAAATTAAGCGCGGCAAAGGAGAGTACTGATCTTGCGCTTCATATATATGATGAAGGAGAACTTCTGGATATCACGCTGGATGACCTGGATGAAGCCCATGGACATATCTGCCCATGTGTTGCAACAGCGTTTAAGGCAAGTCTGACCGCGTTTGAAGCGTGGGATGGAATTCCGGAACGTGGCAATCTGGAGATTGTCAGTGCACACCCATCAGACGGACATACCGAAACGTTCGAATACATCCTGAATTCAGGTGAGGATGTAACAGTTAACCTGCCGGAAGGTACTGATATACTAAACCTTACCGAAGAGAACTACTGTTATTGTTTCATCGAGAAATCGAGCGGCGATATGGTTGTGGTTAGTGTGAAGGAGAACTTCTTCCCAGATGGTTTCTTTGAGCTAAGAAAGAAGTGCAAGACAAAAGTTGCAACGCCTGATGAGAAATCAGCCTTCAAACTGATAAAGGGGGAGATTATGGAGAAGATTCTCTATCTGCCAGTGGATGATGTATTTGAAGTTGAGTACACCGGTAGCGCGATGATATCTCCTGATGAACTTTTCGAATCGCTTTCCGGTGAATGGGCATACGAGGGATCGATGACGATCGACAACGATACTATACCCATAAGTGGTACAAGGATATTTACCTTGACCGGTACAACAAGCGCAGACTTTGTTGTTAAATTTACGATGGGTGGCGTAGAAGAAATTGAAACTGGCACTGCATGGTGGGATAGTGAGAGGAAACAACTTGCATTTAAAGAAGGCGATGAGATCGGATACTCAAACCTGACTGTCAATGGCTATGTGAGTAGAACGGTTCTAGAAGATGGCATTTTGGAATTTAACATTTCCGAATCTGTTGTATATAGAGAGAGTCTTACCATTTTCGATGATACTACACAGGATATGGAGTGGGATGTGGTTAACATGAATGGTGAAATACTAATGCTGGGCAGTTTAAATATGTCACTTAAACCGGTAGATTTAGACACAACAACAACGCTAGTCGCCGAGGTAATTCCCGCGATCTCGATGACTGTTCCGACAACAGGTGTTGATTTCGGAAAGGTAGGAGCAGGGATGATATCCGGGAATCAGGATATAATTGTTGTGAACACCGGAGCAGGTTCTGCAAAAGTCTCTGTTATGGTACTGGATGACAGCAAAGGATTCTACAACGAATCACTTCGATTAAATGGCCTGGAAATCATTGGTTTCTCAGGTGTGGTTCCGGCAGATACGTCAGACTTCTGGTACGAGTACAAGATAGTGGCAAACCTTGAAGTTCCTGATTGGGCAGGAGGAAAGTACGATGGAACGATTCTTTTCGTTGCAGAGAGTAAGACGTAGGGGGTTCATCTCCCTTTTCCTTCTTTTTTTACTGGTTCCACAGGTGGCAGGAATCGGTGTTGGCGCATCACCTGATAGAATTGAGTTTGGTGATGTGGATCCAAAAGAAGGTGCAATGCAAGAGATGTATGTAATTAATACCGGTGACACAGCAGAACGGATTTTACTCATATTGGAAGGAGTCAATCTCACCTTAGACTCGATGGAGTTTGATCTTGGTGCGCAGGAGAGCAGGGCTGTAACGGTATCGGTGGATCAAAAGGAGACGGGGGAGTACAACGGAAGCATTCTGATCACAGCTCGTCCGATCGGTGATGATCCGGATGGGCTTGGGCTTGGCGCTGGTGTAAGGGTACCGGTTTCATTTGTTGTAAAAGGTGAAAATCATATGGCGATCGTGATGGCTTCCGGAGGTTTGTTGATTGCTATTGCAACTGTTGTATTGTTAGGGATGAGGCGTTTAAAGTTGTAAACGGTACATTGGATTCTTATATATAATATATTTTAATAAAAATTAAAAAGGAGGTGTATTATCATGGATTGTGAATGCAACGGTAAATGCGCTAATTGCAAATGCAATGAGCATGCAGAGAGTGATGAAATTGATGAAGATGAGTGAAAAACTTCACTCGTTTTACATAACTGGAAGAGGTCAATACATCACACAGTGTTTTATTTTTTTGATAATTTGATGATATTTGTTATTTTAAAATGTGAGAATATGGAATATGAGAATATGAGTCTTAAAGATCGAATTGAAGTAACACAACAAGTAATGGTAGATCTTAACCCGGCAGATGGCACCGCAGGTCCCGGTATGGATACTACACATAAGTACAAGGGCAAAATATCATCGTTTGCTGCGGTTACAGCAGCAGTTTGCGATATGCCCGGATATATATTTATTTATTCAAATATTGATTCTGATGGAGGATGGTTATTTAATGGTCATTCAAAAATGATGATGTTTTGGATGTTATTTTTGAATGTGGCTCTTGATGAGGAAAAGAGCTCTATGAAACCTGCTGCAAGACAATCTTTTAATCGGTATTCAGACAGATCTTTGCAAACAAGGCAATCTGAATTAAGACTTATTCATCGTGATCCATGAGTCTGATTCCATCTATTAGGTGTTGAGTGTACCCGAGTAGATATGTCACAGTCGGGTATTACCGAAAACCAGAGTATCCCATGCATTCTACTAAAGGATGTTAAATGATTTATTGGTCTATGGGTCTATAATTTACTCTGGATAAAAAATGTGGAGTTTGGCGGATATATGGAAACCCTGTAACATCTGAAGAAAAAATGAATGAATATCGCTATGCAAGGAACATGATTGCCAGTCGGGACTTATGATAAATTGGCACGGTTGCACCATCGTCCATAGTATCCTGAATGCCATAAAAAACTTACAAACAAAACATTGGAACAAAAACGATATTGTATGTTCCCCTGATACCAAGGGCAGGTGCAGCAAAAGCGGTGTAACAGGCAGCGTGCCCACTTATGATCGAGGCTATATTCTAACGACGGCGGGCTTACGTGCAGCAAAACAGGCAGATGGGGCGCGACTTTCGTGCTCGATTCTAAGTTTACACCCAGCGCTAGCCCCGCTGCATGTGTTCAGACCGCGCGCTGTTTAATCGTTTTTTTCGGTAGTGCCCCAGAAATCGTGACTTTCTATAATAATCGTTGTGCTGCGAGACTACAGGTGGATTTTAAGTGTGTT
>JBQVMC010000121.1:0-4903 GCA_052361145.1 Methanosarcinaceae archaeon | reverse complement strand
CATCTTACGAATACTATTCAACTGGGAATGGTAAGGGACAGTTGAATAGTATTCGTAAGATGTGACCTTGTTTAAGGAATTTGTTTCTGTCAATATCTGACCTGCAGAATTATATGTATACGTTCTCTGAATATGCGGATTTCCTGATGAATCATACCGTTTTACCTGATAAATCAGACCGTCTGAGTTATAACTATAGCCGCTACCCGTAAAATCCGTCCAGTTAGGTGGTGTGACTAAAGTTACTAAACCATCCGTATTATAGGTGTAAGTCCAGGTCAGTGCAGCACCATTTCAAATTTAATCCTTATCTCAGTATTTGCAGGAACAGTAAACATATCGGCATTTTTTTCCAACCAGCCAGGAGTCTCTCGCCATCCCCTATAAATCCTGATCCAGTTACTGTCATTCCTGTCAAAATATACCGAACAGATATCTCGACCATACACACCCTCGATTTCTTCCCAACTATTAAAAATCACGATGACATCACGATCAGGATCACCAGTGTTTCCCCCGACATTCATCGGAATAGTGTAAACTGCCACGCATTCTTCCACGTCGTCCGCATAAGTTCCGTTTTCCTCGTTACCATACCAAAGACTGCTGTCACCTGACAGACGACGAGTAAAAGCACTGTCCTTGTTCGTGACATGCCAGTAGTTGTTTTGGGGTGCACAGGTATAATATGTGCTGAAATTATATGTGCCATCGTAGAGATCGAAATCATCCCACCAGCGAGCACTCCAGTCTGCAGACACCTCGCTTGCCATGATCATTGTAAGCAAAACACAAACCAGCACTAATGTTATATCCTGAATTCTTTTAACCAAAATTTCCTGAATATTTTGAATAATCCTCAGATTGCAGCAAATTTGAATTAGCAACAATATTTATAGCCTTTGTGACAGTCCTGTCAGTGTATTGTATTTTTCTTGATTCACCCCGATGATTAGTCCAATCCCTTCGTTCTTCCAGTAAGCGATATATAATTTGTTGTTTTGAGAAGTTTCTTCGTGCCAGGGCAAGAGCATAGGCAAAGTCAGTGGCAGATTCATTATGCCTTTCATAATGGATTCTTCGTGTACATTTTCCGTAAAGGTACCGATTATTATATCCACGATGTTGATTGTTTTCTTTAGGTATCGGTTTCGAGATTTTGGGAATGTATGTTTCATTCATCCAATCCACCCAGATCAGTTTTGCCAATGGGTAATTACCATTTTGGGAGCGATATTTATCTTTTCTGTTAAAGAATCCCGGACATCTGCCCCATCGATGGTGGGGATCCGCACCAGGATCACTTTTCATTCGTTTGAGCCAGTATCGTTTTTCGTCCAATGAAAGATATCGGGATGAATGAATCCAGACCTGAAAATTGCCAGGCGATGTTTCAATGATCATTCGCCCAGGTTTCCATTTACCTTCGGGAAATCTATGAAATATTTGGATCTGATTTTTGTTTAGATCATCTGCCATCATGTATCTGGATTCACACCAATGTGCCGGCTGTATCAGAATATGATTCCCTTTGGCATTTTGTGCTTTCAGGTAGGGAATATGTTTAGTTGAAACGACCCATAATCCCTTGTTCATATTTAATACAGCCAGCCGCCAGTTGCCCAGGAAGAATCGATCTAATTTTAGAAAGATTTTTTCCAAGGTTATAGAAGTTCCGTTGCTGAGATTCGGACATGTTCAGCAGTGACGAGTTGAGAATTCCCTTGTGCAGCAGCCATCAGGGCACCTCTGGCCAAGTGATTGGCTTTCCGGAGCAATCCTCCAGATGCCTGATGAATGGCCGTGATCGATGCCTCCTCAAAAGGATTGTTTGTCAGTCCGGCTAATTGGATATGATGGTGAATATAGTCTTCCATGCCCTCACGGTTCAATCCTTCCAAATGAGTTCTGGCAATAACTCGTGATGCCAGTGGTGAGGATTCCCTGTACAGGAGTTTATCCACAAGATTTGAGTGTCCGATCAGTATCAAGGTCAGCCGCATTTGTGAATCTTGCTCAAACTGGCAGAGAGTATGAAGCTCTGCAAGTACATCCAGACGCAAGATCGACGCTTCGTCTATGATGAGCACGGGTTTCAGCTTTTGAGATACCGCAATATCGGTGATTTCTTTTTTGATTAGATTCATCATGAATGATTTTGAGAGACTTGAGTGGTTAATTGTCATTGCCGTCACAATCTGACGGTACAATTCCACAATCGTTCCGGAACAGGCGATGACATTAAAAACCTGGTATTCTGAAGGATGTAACTGTCCAGCTGCATATCGTAAAGAAGTGGATTTACCAGAACCGATTTCTCCTGTCACGAGTGCTATGCCACCTAGACGTAGAGCATAATTGAAGCGCTGAATTACACCCTGAAGTGCATCGGTCATCAAAATATCTTTGAGTTCAATATCTGAAGGGAACGCTTCTTTTTCAAATCCAAAAAATGATCGATAATCTTTCATTTGCTATTTATCCTTTCTTCCGGATCCAAACAAGCTTCCACTGGAATATGTCCGTGGTTCTTTCAGCTGAATATCCGGATTATTGTTTCTGTCCCGTTTCACACGACAGTTGACATGGAGAGATACTTTTTGCAGAAACCCGAAAGACTGATGATCCGATCTCACTTCTACTCGATCAGGGTCGCTGTCATGATATAGTAACTCAATCCGTTTCCCGATCAGGGCAACCGGTGCTTCAAATAATCGACCGTTTAATACTACAGTGCGGTCTTTATTGACTTTGCGACGAGATACAGTACGAAAGTAATTCATCAGACAAGATGGTGCAGACCGAGCACAGTGAAGATTTTGAGTAAACCGATGAAACGGACTCTGACCTGTGGACCCGTGTTTACGAGTATGGTATGTGGTATCCAGCCATTTCGTAAGCTCACTGTTCAAATCATCCAGCGTCTTGCCATCAAACCCCGGAAGAAACATGCTCCGGATTGTTTTAAACCACCTTTCAATTTTACCCTTTCCCTGGGGTTGATACGGCTTGGCGTGGATTAACGTGATATTCAATGCTGCTGTCACATATTGAAGTTTATGACTTCTAAATGCTGCGCCATTATCTACGTATAATTTTCGTGGAAGACCTCGTCTGGCCAGTGCATGATACAAAGCATCCAGATATGATACCAGGGTCTCAGAAAAGTAAAATCGTGCATATGGTATCAGGCGTGAATGATCATCAATGATAGCAATCAGGTAGGCCTTACGATGTTTCCCCTCATGCTCTACTTTGGGACCATGCATCACATCACTTTGCCATAGATCATTCGGCAATTCTGCTTCAAATCGCCGACGATCTACAGGATGGTGACCGGTCAACTCCATTAGCCCGTTTCCATGCAAAAAACGATACATCGTGCTTCTTTTCAGATCGATTCCCGGTGTCACCAGTTTCTTCCGATACATTTCCAGCATCAATTCATCAACCGTTACATCAGGCTTTTGTTTTCTTAATTCTACCAAAGCATCGCAGGTATCATCGTCCATTGCACGACTGTGTCCCTGATCGGATCGGTTCTGAGGATTTAATGATTCCAATTTACACCCTCTGGCTTTGTAATCCCGAATCCACTTATAAATCGTGCTGACACTGATTCGTGTCTTTTCTGAATACGGTATTTCCCATTTTCGGGCACTCTTCTCCCTTATCATACGGCTTCGCTGCTTTTTGCTCATGGAAAATCCATTTACAAAATCACTGATCACCCCATATCGGAAAAGGGCAACCTGTTTTCCTCGTTCATCATCTCGTTTTTTATGCATTTTCAACCTCCTTTTTGCATCACAACCACGGTAATGCATGAAATTGAGGTTTAAAACGAAACTCATCGGTAGGGTACATAAAACCTTGATTTAATACCGGTTTATATGCTTCGAGTTACAGCCACGATCCCCTTGGATAACAAGGTATCAAAAGCACCGACCATACCTTGTTTCCAGATGTTACCAAAATAGGCACTTACGTATCTGGACAACGCCCTATACCAATGATTTTGACGGGTACGGGAAATATTACGAAGCCACTTCTTATGAACAGATTTGGATTCGATGCTGGCACGTATAGTGATAATCGAAGCCTGAAAACGGGGAAAATATCCTTTCGGACGCACTCGGAATACTGTCTTGCAGTCCGGACAGCGATACCTTTTTAAAAATAACGCTTTCAGAAATCCATCGAAAAATGCCAATACAAAACCATGCCCCCATATCCGGTAACTGCCACAATGAGGACAACACCCGGGTTTCTCCCAGGGATAATCCTTGCCTCTATTAGATAATTTGTTGAGATTAACCAAATGAAAAAGTACCATAGAACCGCCTTTCGAGGTGCCGAGTCTTTGGAGGAGCTTGTGGAATTGTATGCTCCGAAGACTCGGGTTTGTTTACAAACCCTTAATACAACAACCGACTCTACTGTCATGTCAATATAACTCGGAAATATCTATCCAAGCTTGTGACTGATCATTGATTATTTAACTCTTTTCCTGATTATTTTAACTGGGTTTTCCCGTTTATCTGAAAAATTATGACACACGATCCCTATGGGTAGATGGGAAAATAATCAATACTTTACACCCATTCAAAATATTCTGGGAATAACTTTATAGTTTTAACTATATCCGGAAATTATCGGCTATACTGAGGAATTCATTCTGGTATTTAACAACATGGAAAGAAACTGCTTTTGTTCAAAAAGCAATGCTTCCTCCGCCTGCTTGCGTTCGGTGATGTCTATGGATACACCCAGGGTGGCCGTCATCTTACCCTCGACATCGAATAATGGGTAGGTTGTGAAAATAGCAAGGAATTTTTCGCCGGACTTTCGGACCAAAGTCGATTCGCCGGTGAAACCTGCTTTCCGCTGACGCATCGACTCG
>JBQVMC010000120.1:0-4921 GCA_052361145.1 Methanosarcinaceae archaeon | reverse complement strand
CGTTATCAACACCCTTACTTCTAAAAGGTGAGTAGTTACAATTCTTCATTATAGTATATTATGGAAAATGCCGCCTGACGGCGGTCGCATTGGTTTTCGATTCGTATATACCTGTATTTTGCACTCAGGATTTAAGATATTCAAATACAGGAAAGGAACTAAAAAAATGTGTTTCTTATATGCAACCCAAGTTTAAAAGTCATCATTCAGCACGAAAGCCTATAGCATTTGAACTACTTCAACATGCGGCTCTTTTCCTCACATGGATGTATTCCTGTAATGCAGAATTTTTCAAAATACCTGAGCCACTGGGGATATTCCGGCGCGGATTTCACAAAATTAACCAGATTTTTAATCTGTTTTGTCGTATTTTCATCCAATTCATGTTCCATTGTACATGCATCTTTCTCAGCGATTTTTTCAGGTACTTTTATAATCTCCAGAAAGGCTTTCAGGGTATCATGCCGATCCTTTACGATCAACGCGATCTCCCGTCCTTTTTCAGTCAATGTTATGCCATCATATTTCCTGTACACAACAAAACTCATTTTATCAAGTTTTTTGACCATTTCAATAACACTTGGCGACTTAACATCCAGAGCAACAGCTATATCCTTTATTTTGGCATATCCCTTATCTTCTGTAACATTGAGGATCGCTTCTAGATAATCTTCAGTTCTTCGTGTCAGCATATTTTCACTTGTACCTACGTAATCTATGGCTTTTAATGTTTCCATGTTTAAAATATTGGAATTATGGGGTATTGCATGAAAGGAACTGTTCACCCTTTATTGTCAACGCATACATATTTGTTTGCAGACCACCTTCCAAATCGCAGTGGTTTTCACACAGTTTCGAAGCCTGACAAGAACACTGCAAACATGTAATTTCCAGATATCCTGCATTTGCCAGGAAATCGATCATAGCTAAGAGAGTGGACATATTAATATCCAACTCTTTAGCAAGCGTATCAATAGTACCTCCTTTTACAGTTCCTGACAATACCTTCTTCATTACGGTCATACTATTCTCACCTTTCAATATCCTGTTTCCTTTTGAAGATATAGTACACCACCACAAGTGAGAATGGCAGCAATAACACTGCCGGCGCATAAGGCGGCGCATACGTTCCAAGGAACCCATCAAGTGTGTTGAACCATGATCCGTTTTCACCGCCAGGTATTGATTCTGCAATCATCGCAAATATATCGCACCCTGCCATGATCCATATCAGTATGCTTCCCATAATGATCTTTGAAAACTGGTGAATGTCCTCAAAATTCCTGATACCAGAAAGATAGAATAGTCCTGCCGACAGTACAATAAATCCGCCCCACAATCCCCTGAACAGGTCGCCTGGTATCTCAAGTATCCCATTGGCAAAACTACCTGATCCGGCTGTTACCAGTATATCCGCGATCCCAAATGCCGTGGTCATGATGCCAAGTATGGCAAAGTAGATAACAGCAATTGTTCTTCCGGTCATTTACGCCACCCCCAATAGTATCCCTATCAAGTGTATCAGTCCGCCGTAGAGGAAGACCACCGTGAAAAGAACTGCTAGGGCTCCTAACAGATCTTTTGCCCCTTCCTTGATCATCATTGCAAACGTTGCCACGCATGGAAAATATATTGATACGAGCACTACTGCTGAGATCATCTGGTATTGTGTCATTTCGATTACGGATAACTGTGCAACTGCAAGGTCTTTTCTCAGGAATGCTGCAATTAACGGACCGGCGGTCGCTTCTGGTACGCCGAACCATAGAACAAAGACCGGTGATAAAATATTACCAACCCAATCGATAAAACCTACAAGGTAGAGAACATTCACGATACCGCAGCCGAGTAATACAAAGGGAATCGCAACCTTAAAAAATCCTACAATTCTTCCCCACACTTTTTTTCCGAGATTACTTAACATTGGTTTTCTGTAAGGCGGTACATCGATCAAAAATTCAGGTGATTTCCCTGGAACGATCTTATTAAGAATAAAGCCAAAAATGAAATATCCCATGATCAGGTAGAGCAAAACCCACCCCATCGTATCCGGGATCACTTCCTCCATGATTCCGATCTGGGCTCCACATGGGATGAATATGGCGAGTAGTGTCATCATAATAAATCGCTGTTTTCTTGTTTCGAGAATTCTTGTTGCTGTTACACCAGGAACATTGCACCCCAGGGAAAGAATCGTTGGCACGATCGCATACCCGTGCAGGCCGATCCTGTGCAGTACGGTATCAATTAGTACAGCGAGTCGTGGCATGTATCCTATATCTTCCAGTAACGCAAGCATCAGGTAGAATATAAATATGGCAGGCAGGACAACGCCGATAGCAACAAATAGCCCTGATGTCAGCATACCAAACGCCTCGAAAGAGTTGTCTGCCATGGGATTACCAACTATTATATAATACAACCATCCTCCTGCACCGGGAAAAATGTCCTGCATCCACGGGAGAAAGTATCCGTCAAACAACTTAACCATGAATCCATCGGTAAACAGTGTTCCTGCAAACGAGCCGAACACGCTCCAGAAAGCATACATAACAGCAATCGCAATAGGTATGCCTGTGAACGGTTTGATCGTGAGTTCCCCGATCGCATCCTTTAGGGTATGCTTGTATTCTCCAAATTTAACGGTTTGTTTTGCGATCTTATCGATAATATCCCAGCGCTGATCAATAGTTAGTTTCATTTAGGTCTCCCATGTTATTGATAATGTCATCGATCTCAACGGGTTCAGCTTCTTTCAGCCTTGATGTGAGTTCCTTTATCCCTTCACCGCTGATTGCGACAGTAGGAACCACCGAAACGCCAAGGATCCGTTGAAGGGAATTGATATCGATCATGATATTCTTATCAATTGCAGCATCCCACATATTAAGGGCGATTACCATTGGATATCCTTCTTCAAGAATTTCAAGTGCCAAATAGACCCCGCGTTCTATTTTGGATGCGTCGATAACGCAAATTATCTTTGCATCCCGATTTTCGTGTAGCATTGCCACAGCAACCTCTTCTGCTTTATCTTTCGGATCAAGAGAGAACGTGCCTGGTACATCTATCAGCTCAACATCCTCATCACCAATCTTCATATATCCTTTCGTAAAGTCAACTGTGGTCCCGGGGTAGTTTGATTCGGTGACATTTGCTCCTGTCAAACGATTGAAAAATACGCTTTTGCCCACATTCGGATGCCCCATCAGCAAGATTTTCACAATTTCACATCCACAATTATCTTTTCTGCTACGTCTAGTCCAAGAGAAGTACTTGCCTCATCAACGATTACAACTACCGGACCTTTTATCGGCTGTTTTGTGATCATCTTCAATTTCTTGCCAACCCTGATGCCCATTCCAGCTACCTTTTTTCGTAGTATTCTTTCAATATCTGTTACGATTCCTTTTTCTTCGTATTTCATATCAGATAATTTCTTTTCCATTTGATCACACTCTGGTGACCCTGATCTTTTGTGCCATCCCGCGCCCGATCGAAAGGATATTTCGATCGACTTCGATGGTTACCGGACCGTTGGAGGATATTACATGTAAGATGCTGCCTTCACAAACTCCTCGAAGATTCAGTTTTTGCCTGATGCCGTGGCCTCCATCAATATCCACAATTCTAACGGGTTCATGCGGTTTTATTTGTAAAAGATTCGTATCGTTTAAACGCATTTAGTTTCACCTTTTAAGATAGACATGTGCCATTTTTTTATAATCTATTACATGTATTTTGTTTATATTTAGGTACTCCTAATCTAAATAGAATTAGGTGCGATAATAATCTACCCTACCCTTGTTAGGTTATTGAATAAAATCCGAAATTGACTAGGTTTTTGTAGGAAAACCGACATAATCTTAACTTTTTATACCCCGCAGCTTTGTTGAAGTTGGGTGTGCCGTCTGCCTATGGCATCATTCTAGCATCTGTGTTAATAAAGTAAGACAGCCACACACCAATATCCGCATCGGTCACATCATCAAACTCCTGTGTTGCACTGTATTCAGCGGCTTCATTCTGTTTAGTACCACGGCTGAAACGGAGATTGTCAAAAGGAAGAACAATGCATCGATCGTGGATAAAAATGCTGTCTGGCATGCAAGAAAACGATTAGAATTTCTGCAATTATTTCTCTTATGTCCTGTTGCCACTGGTGAAGATTCCAGAGCAATTATGATATTTTCATGAAGTAATCCAATGATATTGATTTACCCTTTAATATGATAAAGTCAGGATACATTAAAATAAAAACTTTTAAATAATCGCCATACTTTAACCCCATCACTTAAATTTAAAGATCACACTATAAAAAAACTGGCGGTACTACAAATCATAAAAATTACATATATCATGCAAATCATAAAAATCATGCAAAACCCAAAAAAGTCCTTCCTGAAAAATGATAAGGCTTGGATTCCCTTTGCCGTTATTGGTGTTTTTTTTGTTATTTTTGCAGTGATAATGCATTTTCATTTTATACTACAGGAAGTTGAGTTGGCTATAATAATATATAATCTTGACTACTCCAACCCGGAACAAGATGCCATTGAATTCGCATCCTGGGACCTCGACCGCTGCCTAAACTACGCAGGCATGGCAGCATTAAAATGGAAAGGAGAGCACCCTATTATCCAGCCTGAAGGAACACCCATAGAGAAATCCACCAAAGATGGCTTTGTCGTCACCACCGACATACATGATGTAGAACCTGGTGGCACACTCCATATAACCCTTGACAGGCCTGTTAACCCATGGTATGATTTTACCCACAGTTTTGCCAATAACATAACAGTCACCATCTATGATTCACACAACATATTACTTGCTACATTTTCTCCATCCAATGAGATCAGCACCAAAAAATCCATTGAAATTCCACAAGGAGCAAAACCTGGATTTGGCCGCATCGAGC
>JBQVMC010000119.1:0-4996 GCA_052361145.1 Methanosarcinaceae archaeon | reverse complement strand
TTCACACCTTTTACAACACATATAATTTGTTACTACATATAGTTTGCGATATTCACCTGCATAACACCGTTAACGGTGCAAATACACAAAACACCAAAATTGCAAATATGAACCATTTCCACTTTTTACCCGATATTTATCCTTGATAGCTCTGCGATATACCCTCCAACTTTTTCAACACCCAGTTGCATCCTCCATTTGGGTGTTATTAATAATAATTAAGTATTACTTATATCGCTATTATTCGATATTTTAGAAAATATTCCAATGCATAAACAATCTTAAAACAGCAGTTATTTCAGAAAATAATCGTATTTATCCAACTAAATCTGCAAATAGGAGTTGCTACCCAAAAATGCAAGGGGTTTTGGGAAAACCATGTGAAAGACTTTTAAACACAACAGTAAGAAATACTCATGACAGTTTTAACCGGAAAAAAGTAAGATAATCTTTAGTAACATTGTCATATATTTGAATATATAAAAAAAGATTTTTGTGTTGTCGGTTGACGGTTCGGCTAAACCTATCGTAAGCGATAAAAAATAGTGTTTGTATAACTTAGGTCCTGAATGCAAAATTCAGGTATATACGAATCGAAAACCAATAGACCGCCTCCAAGCGGCACTTTTTCATACCATGGACATGAAAAAATTGTTTTTAAGCGGTGTCGTTTTAATAGGTATGGGAAATCCATGTTTGATTTGTGTACTGTGGACTATGAGTTATGGTTTTGGTGCAGTAGGATATGCCGCCTAACGGCATTCGCACTGGATTTCGTTTTAATATTTTTTCAAATATGATAAACTTATTTATACAGATATACAGATATGTAGATATACAAATACGTTAATTTTATAACCTTATTTCGTATTCCCATATGGAGATGATAAGTACCTAAAGTCAAAACATTCGGGACTATACACATAATTAGCGCATAGTAAATGATAAATCCAACATGCGCACAATATATGGATGATAAAATGAGTGAAAAATGTACAGAATGTGGCGGTAACGGCATTAAGATAATATCCACCGAAAAATGCCCGCAGTGTAAAGGTACAGGAAAAGCGAAGTCTGTTGACCTGATGAAATTGTCCGAAAAGGGCATGGACAGTTTTTTGCAGGGTGGCGCCTCCTGTGATAAATGTGGCGGAAGCGGTGAAATCCAAATCACAGAACCGTGCGAAGCATGTAAGGGACGCGGTGCGTTTTATAAATGTAAGGTTTGCGGCAATCCTATTGACCAGCTTATTGACGGAGAAGAGGTGTGCAAAACGTGCGGCGGGTCGCAGGTCGTGTACAACCTTGATGAATCATGCGACATGGATGAAGTGGAAGTGGGTAAACTCTATCATGCTATCGGAAACAGTATTGCTACTTTTGGTGTATTCGTTGATTTTAATCCACATGTGCGGGGACTCATCCATTCAAGCAATATCACACGCACGGTCGATGTGGGCGATGATGTGATCGTCTATGTGAAGGACATCAAAAAGAACGGTAACATGGACCTTGTTCCAAAATATCCTGCACAGTACCGGATAATAGAGGTAGAGAAGGACCTGCCTGTAAAAAGGTCATCGGAACTGCGTGATTTTGTCAGGAAGATCGTGAGGATCGAAGGTGAAGTAACACAGATAAAACAAACAGGCGGACCCACCATATTTACCATTTCGGATGATGACGGCCTGATAATGTGCGCAGCGTTTGAGCGCGCAGGTGAGCGTGCATATCCTGACATAGATTCCGATATGATAGTAACGATCGTAGGTGAAGTGAGCCTGCGGGATGACAAGGTGCAGATAGAGGTACGAAGTATCAAGGAACTTACAGGAACGAAGAAAAAAGATGTATGGGATCGGATCGAGAATGCAATCGACAAAAGGTCTGAACCTGATGAAATTGAATTTTTGGTTAAAAGTGAGATCCTTGAAAAATTGCGCCCTGAAATGAAACATGTGGCAAAGGAGATCAAAAAAGCGATAATAAAATCAAAACCTATCGTCCTGCGGCACCACGCAGATGCAGACGGAATGACAGCAGCTGTGGCAATTGAGCGTGCGATACTGCCACTGATCCGAGAGGTTGGGGGAGCAGATGCAGAATACCATTATTACAGGCGTGCACCATCAAAAGCGCCGTTCTATGAAATGATGGACATCACCCGCGACTTATCGTTTGCACTTGACGATGCTGAAAGACACGGACAGAAAATGCCGTTTGTGATACTTGTTGACAACGGTTCGACCGAAGAAGACACACCTGCGATGAAACAGGCACAGGTATATGGCATCGACATGGTTGTTATCGACCATCACCATCCCGATGAAGCGGTTGACCAGTACCTGCGCGCGCATGTAAATCCTGCACACGTAGGCGGGGATTTCGGAGTGACTACAGGTATGCTTTGTACCGAAGTCGCGCGAATGATAAATCCGGGCGTGGTTGATGAAATCAAGCACCTACCCGCAATATCAGCAGTCGGGGACCGATCCGAAGCAGATGAAGCTCGTAGGTATATCGAACTCGTATCTGACAAATACTCTCTTGAACAATTAAAAGACATCGCCCTTGCCCTTGATTTTGAAGCGTTCTGGTTGAAGTTCAGTAGCGGTAAAAATATCGTTGATGACCTGATGAACATGGGAAACTTCAAAACACATGAAAAATTGGTGAAACTCCTGTGTGAGCAGGCGAACGGAATGATATCCGGGCAACTTGATACATGTCTTCCTAACGTTAAATCCCAGCCGCTTTCAAACGGTGCGATATTAAATGTACTTGATGTTGAGAAATATGCGCACAAATTCACATTTCCGCCACCCGGAAAAACGTCGGGTGAAGTGCATGATCGCATGTGCCGGAAGTTTGAGGGCAAACCTGTCGTCACAATCGGATTCGGTCCTGATTTTTGTGTAATACGGTCAAAGAACGTGCGGATGAACATCCCGCAAATGGTGCGCGAACTGCATGATGAAGTTGTAGGCGCAGGTGTCAACGGCGGTGGTCATCTTGTTGTCGGAAGCATAAAATTTGTGGAAGGCATGCGCTCAGAGGTCTTATCCAGATTGGTTGAAAAAATAAGTGCTGTGGAAGTGGATTGACCCACTTTTACTGCAATTTTAACAATTTGAGTTTAGGTTTAAGTTTAAGTTTAAGTTTAGGTTTAGGTTTAAGTTTAGATTTAGGTTTAAACTTAAGTTTTGACTTAAACTTAGCTTAAGTTTCGACTTAATCCAAAATTTGAAAATCAAACGTATCCGCTTCAAATCAAAGGGTAGCTGACTCCATTTTGAAATTGAAAATTGCTTTTAGCACTTGGTTCAGATAATCCGAATATGCATTTTACCCTGGTTTTTGAAGTGGATACAATCAAACGCTTAATCCACACGTACAATTCGCACCATTGGCTTGATAGGCACATCGGATAATATATCAGAACCTTTCTTATCAACAAGTACTACAACAAGCACGGGTTTTGCACCCAATTCACGAATTTGGTCTATCGCATCAATGATCGTTGTACCTGATGTTATTACATCATCCATAATAACACAATTTTTATTTGAAACATCACCAAAATGCCTGCTAAATGTTCCGCGCAGTTTGGTACCTTCAATGTGCTCCTTGTGGGAATGGAATACCGCAAACTCGGTTCCAAGCTCATTTGCCATAAGGGTTGCAAGCGGCACACCGCTTGATGCTATTCCAATAACCATATCAACTTCAAGATTCGTCGCTGCCATTGTTTCAAGTACGAGATCAGACAAAGCCTGTGCAGTAGATCTTAATCGGTATGAACTCTTTCCGATGTTACTCCAGTCCACTGAAATATCCTTTGGTGCCGGGGAGTTTACTTCCTTTTTAGATCGTGTCAAAAGCCATGTAACTGTTTCCCGTGAAACATTCAACTCATCTGCTATCTGTCCGGTAACAAGTCCCTTAGATTGCAGTTCAACTGCCTTCTGGATTAAATCTTCTATATTCGTCATTATGTCCCCGCCTATAAATTAAATAATAAATATTAAACATTAAATTGATTTAGAACATGATAAACATGTGTTATTTATTTAATTATATAACATCCATACTGTTATACTTTTCTTTTACGACTCTTTTTTAGGGCAGAGCCGCATATAGGACACACATCACCGTCATTAAACCGCTTCCGGCATCCCACACACTGTTTTTCCCATATAAGTATGTCACGTATCTTTTCCTGCACAACCGGTTTTACATTAATACCCAGCGTCATAGCAACATTTTGTACCGCATAATCATCGGTAAGAAGTGTTGCATCGTCCTTATATTCCAGTGCTTTTGCAAGTATATCGATATCAGTAACGGATAACTCATCTATATCGCGTGTCTGCTTTGCAATATCAAGTATCTTATCTACCATATGGGGTTGTGGCATCTCCACTCTTGCCCCCTCCTCACATGCAAGGTAAAAACGCATAGATGCCTCACTACTTTTCAATTCATTAACAACGGATTGAACAGTTATCAAAATTTGGAAATCCACTGGATAACCCATAATAAAAACCGCAGAGTCTGCTATGTAATACATTGTGCTGTCACCTTATAATAACTTTTTAGCAAGTCAGTATCAATATTTGTCAATTGTAATATTTCCCTGTACAAGCAGCGAAACATTTCAAAAACTGAACTGTGATATGAAATTGTAAATCACAGCCATCGGTTAATTTAGTTAAGTGGCATATAATTATATCTCTTATTAGAGTATCTCTGGGAACTGATTGTTTTTATTCAGTATGTATCTCCTTTTCCTAATTCTTACTTAGAAAACCGCAGCGGCATGCAGAGAAAAATAAGCCCCTACGGTGAATCTTTTTGTCATGATCCGTTATCCGAAATGTATTTAAAAAAAAGTGTTGGATTTACAGATAATAAACTGATTTAATTTAATTATTATACCCCGCAGCTCTGCTGCGGTTGGGATAAATCAATGCAACCTCTGTAGCCTTAGACATTA
>JBQVMC010000118.1:0-4998 GCA_052361145.1 Methanosarcinaceae archaeon | reverse complement strand
ATATTATGGAAAATGCCGCCTGGCGGCGGTTGCATTGGTTTTTGATTCATATATATTTGAATTCTGCAAACAGTATTTAAGCCATACAAATACGTTTTTTTTAGACGCTGCACATTTTGTCGTGCCCCTTTTCTGGGAATATTATGGTCTTTCACAAGAATATTTATAAAAATCCTTTCCGTGGGAAAGCGATTAAACGTTCCGGGCGCGTTAAATACTGCGACTTACGAATTAATCACTGTTACCAACGATACGCACATCAATGCCCGGAGTGTTTGTGACCTATTGTGGTGTACTTTATATCTTTATTTCATAGTCCCATCGCCCGTTTTGGATTATACCAGATATCAAAAGTGTGAGATTATGAAGAATTTTGCCATATGCAGTGGGTTGATTAAATGGTGTTAATACCAAATAACCAACCAAATAACCAACCAAATACTTTTCTTGCCTAAATGCCGATCTTAGCTCTCATCATTATAAACCATTGTCCCGATCCCTGAATCCGTAAACAACTCAAGCAATATTGAATGTGAAACACTGCCATCGATTATATGCACCCGTTCAACCCCACAAATAGTAGCTGCTGCTGCACTTCGCATCTTTGGAGTCATTCCACCGGAAATCACACCTGCATCTATCAGTTTATCCACACCATCGACCGCGACCCTTGATATGCGTGTTGACGGATCATTTATATCCCTTAAAAGTCCAGGCACATCTGTCATGAGTATCAATTTTTTAGCATGAATTGCTGCGGCGATGTCACCTGCTACAGTATCTGCATTTATGTTTAGTGCATTTCCTTTGAGATCCATGGCAATTGGGGATATAACAGGGATATACCCTTTCTTTGTGACAATATCAATGATCTCCGGATTAATGATCTCGGTCTCACCGACCCATCCAATGTCAATGTGCTGTTCCACTCCATCAATTACAACACGCTGGGCAGGTTTCTTTTTGGCAAGTATCATCTTTCCATCTTTTCCGGAAAGACCAACAGCCTTTCCGCCGTGCTGCCCGATGAGAGAGACTATCCTTGTATTGATGTTGCCCACCAAAACCATGCGTGCGATCTCAAGTGTCTCATCATCAGTAATCCGAAGTCCACCTACAAATGCAGGTTCCTTGCCCATGCGCTTCATCTTCTCAGTAATCTCGGGACCGCCACCATGTACAAGAATCGGATGAATGCCAACATAACGCAAAAGCACAATATCCTCTATAATCTCATCCATAATTTTTTGGTTGACCATTGCATGCCCCCCAACTTTTATAACCATTATGGAATCATGGAACTCCCTGATATATGGCAGGGCTTCGATCAATATATTTTCCCTTTTCAATGACATGGATATATATTTTAATATATTAGTGTTTAAACTTATGTATTTAGCAGGCAGGCCACCAACTAATCCGGATGGTATTGCAAAAATACAATTATTTCAAGTATACACCGAATCACCTAACAGGGTATATGATAGACTTTTACTTAAATTCAAATGAAATTTAGTGCTAATTGATATCTTTTTATAAAACGATCGAACATAAGATTGTAAGGTGGTGTATTTTTACACCGCCGAATTGAGTATTTCTTGACCCCGTTGATATCATACTATCACCAAGTAAACCGTGCGGCTAAGACTCTTTTGGACAATCAACTTTGGCGCTGTTCCCGAATTTTGTTACTTTGCGAACAAAAAATCCTTCGATACCTTCTAGTTTTGAATAATTTTGTGATTGTATCTCTACTTTTTTCATAGGATGCCATATGGATATCCTCTGATGTATAGATTACAATATTTCGCACCATATCCAACTGTTTAAAAATTAGAAAATACAATATAGTGACTTGCAAAAAAAAGCCAAGCAGTTCTTTAGAAGTACTATGTAAACCATAACACTTATACCTGATATCCACAAATATGCTACGGTGATTTTTTGGTAAAAAGGGCATTGATTAGTGTATCGGACAAAGCCGGAATAGTAGATTTTGCGCGTGGACTTACAAAACTTGGAATCGAGATAATATCAACAGGCGGAACGGCAAGTATACTCCGTGATGCCGATATTGAGGTTGTAGATGTTTCAGAGATAACCGGTTTTCCCGAAATGATGGGGGGAAGGGTTAAAACCCTACACCCAAGGATACACGGTGGATTGTTGTGTTTACGTAACAACAGTGACCATTTAGAAGAGGCTGAGCGGGAGAATATCGAACTTATTGATATGGTCGTTGTAAACCTGTATCCGTTTGAGATTACGGTATCAAAAGAAGGGGTCGATCTTGAGGAAGCGATCGAGAATATCGACATTGGCGGACCTACACTAATCCGTGCAGCTGCCAAGAACTATACTGCGGTCACGGTACTCTGTAACCCTGATGACTATGGTCATGTGTTAAAGGAACTACGATCAAGCGGAGTTGTGTCCGATAAAACGCGCGAAGACCTGGCTGTCAAGGCATTCAGGCACACAGCTGATTATGACAGTACGATTGATACATATCTTAGCAAAGTACTACTTGGTGAGGATGTCCTGCGGTTGAACTTCACTAACGGCGTACCACTTCGCTATGGTGAAAACTGGCATCAGGATGCCATGTTCTACAAGGAACCGGGCGTAGGGGGACCATCACTTGCAAATGTGAAACAATTGCACGGCAAGGAACTTTCATATAACAACTACGTTGATGCAGACAACGCACTCCAGACCGTAAAGGAACTTGGACACGACAATCCGGCAGTTGCCATTGTAAAACACAACAATCCATGTGGCCTGGCAACCGGCAACACGCTTTTAGAAGCACTTAAAGCTGCATGGGATGGAGACCCCATATCCGCTTATGGTAGTATCATCTGCACAAACACGATTGTTGACATTGAAGCTGCAAAGTTCCTTAAAGGCAGGTTCGTTGAGATAATACTTGCACCTGGATTTAATCACGATGCACTTGAATACCTGAAAAAGAAAAGCAATGACCTGAGACTTCTGGAACTCCCTGAATTCAATGATATATTCGGAGTAGACAACACTTACAAATATGTGATCGGTGGCTTATTAAAGCAAACACGTAATGTTGGCATATATGATAAATGGGAACATGTAACCGATACACCTTTCCCTGATGAGAAACGTCCACTGGCAGAGTTTTCCCTATGTTCATGCAAGAGCACCAAATCCAATTCCATTACAATTGCGCATGAATATAAAAAAGGATATTTTATGCTGCTTGCAATGGGTGCCGGACAACCTAACCGCGTGGATTCTATCCATAAACTTGCAGCCACAAAAGCACGCGAAAACCTGAAGATAATCTACGAGCGTGATGGATCGGATGTAGCGTTTAATAAGTACTGTGAGAAGGTACTTTCCGAATGCGTGATGGTATCTGATGCATTCTTCCCGTTCGATGACAGTATTATCCATGCAAAGGAGAATAATATCATGTATATCGTATCCCCGGGTGGTTCAATCAGGGACAATGAAGTAATCGCGACAGCGAATCGGCTTGGTGTGTCACTGGTGTTTACGGGTATGAGACACTTCTTGCATTAGTGGAATATATAATATAAGGCAGTTGGCATCCCGAACGGATTTTTTGAAATTTGTCAAAGGCATGCTGTTTATTTTAAACAATAAAGCCATTGAATTGTTTACTGCTGTCCGATAATGGTTTATGAAAGACTTGAGCGGAGTGCGATGAAGGTCGCACACTCCGTTCTAAGAAGAGGAAGAGCGAGTAATCGCTTTTTTCTTATTCAACGATTGCTGCGGCGTCAAAAACCGCTAACCAAACACTTCGTTTTTAACAGGAAAAAACACAGTTAACCAAATGTTTCCGCTCATTTTCCGCAGGTAAAATGAATATTCGTATCATTTTTCCTGACAACGTTTTTAAAAATTTGATTGTATTTATATTTATATTTATATTTATATATTACAAGTGTGTGTTATTTATAGACAAATTTGCGGTGTTTTTGACATTCGTGCTAATGGTTTATGAGTGTATAATTGACAAAAACGCTATCAGAAAAAATTATTGAACTTTTGTAGATACCTGCGGAAAGTGAGTTTCCAAACACTGTTGACATGATCATTGCATAAGCAAAGCTACGCATATCCTGATTTCATGCAAATATCAAAAAAAAGAAAAAAGTAGGCAGAACGCCTACTTAAGGTTTTCAGTTTATTTTGCCGGAATGATGAGTGATCTCTCACCAGCTGGCATAAATTCTCTGATTGCACCTTTACCGAACTGCTGCCTTGGCTGTGTGAAGTCAAATGGCAACAGGCTGTCTGCGAAGCAGACCTTGATAAGTGGGTTCACCGCAAACGCATCTCCACGAGTAGCGTGTGCTGCTGATGCGATACCACCATATCCACCCTGGTGACCTACGTTCATAGCGTAGTTAGGGTAGTTTGCACCACGTAGTTCAAGAGGCTCTCCTTCGTCTGACTGGTAGGAGAATACGTTGGTTGCACCACACTGGTCCTGCAAATCGAAACCGAAGAAACCAAGACGGCCGTGTGCTTCCTTGTGGACGTACATTGAAAGGTACCATCCGGAAAGACCTGCGTTTCCGTTTCCGGTTGCAAGAGCTGTTGATACACCTGATGCTGCTGCAAGCATTGTTGCTCTCTGGGATCCACCGAAGTGGTCTTCGAGTACAGTTGGGTATAGCTCGTAGTTCTCCAATCCATAGATTGTGGATTCGGTTGCAATATCCTTAACAGTCTCCATGTTTGCCGGGGCTTTCTCTCCACCCAAGTTTGCTGCACCGTTGTACTTGTCGTTGATGTAATCGACATCGTAGTAGGTGTTCTCATCAAGGATGTTGTTGGTGTATGCTGCTGTTGCATACTGTGTGAAACCGACACCACCGGACATGTATGATCCTAACCAAATCTGGTCGTAGAGCATACATCCTGCACCGACAACCTCAAGGGAAACGTGTGCTGGGTCATTCTTATCTACACGGCTTGTCTGGATAA
>JBQVMC010000117.1:0-5000 GCA_052361145.1 Methanosarcinaceae archaeon | reverse complement strand
TAATAATAATAATAATAATAATAATAATAATAATAATAATAATAATAATAATAATAATAATAATAATAATAATAATAGTTTTCTTTCAGGCCAGACAGCATTTTCATCCACGGTCGATGCATTGTTCTTTCTTTTGATGGTCTCCGTTGCAGCTGTGGTGCTTATGCCGTACACAATAGCCGATAAACAGTATGAAGCCGCCGAATACAGTGCAACACAGGAGTTTGATACGCACCTGCTAAAGTCACTGCTTAAGATCAGGGCAAATGAATTTGAATACCAAATTGAACCGCTTGCACTTGTTAATATCTCAATGCCATCGGTGACCATGCAGAATTCCGTAAAAGCCCTTTTTGGTAAGGAACAAGGTCACAGGACGTTTGCGGATTTTTTAGCAGAAAGCATGGCACTCAACTTGATGATGGATAATAACGGGTCAAAGGTATACCTGAATCCGATGGCAGAGGAACATTCAATCGCTACTGAAGAAATGATCAGGTCATATCTTGACAGCAAGATCGGAGAGCGTTATAACTATCGGTTTGAAGCGCACTGGTATCCTGTTTCAGGATTTTCGCTTGGAAGTGATATTGTTATCGGGAATGAGCCCCCACCTGATTCGATACGGCAAAATACAATAATTACGTTGCCGTTTACTATTACTCAGGCAAATGATGTTTTTGAAGCAGTGAGTGATCCTGTATTGTCAGATGCGCTTGGGAGTTCTTCAAACGAGATAATGTGCACAAAGTTGCATGATGGGTTCAATGACAGCATCGATGCGGCTGCGAGGGGAGCAGCAGTTATGATCGTAAGATCGACATTCCCATCATCACATATGGTATCGATCAATAGGACCAAATATAATACTGGAATTGTACTTGATCCTGACCTGGTGATCACAGCATGTTTTCTTGATTATACTGCCAATACGATCGCAGATATGGACGTAGAAATACCCGAAGATATAATCTTAACCGATTTGGTGTCGCTGGTGGAAGAGGGTTTGGTCTTTGCTATGCAGGAACAGATCGCTTTTAGGTTAAAGACCGATATGTCAGGTGAGATCAATAACACTGTGTCTGGTATTATTGATAGCAGTGACATTGGTGATGCAAAGGTTTTGCGGGATATCCAGGTCGAATCCATCCATAGAAGAGTGGATTGCAGTGGCGTAAATGTTGAGTTGATGATCTGGCAGTGATTGTTTTGCCAATGCGAATTGATGGATTTATGAATTTATATAGGTGATTTAATACATTCAAGGCATTTCATCCGTGTCGTTAGGCTGTGCTGTATCCTGGTGTCAAACCTGTGATTATTGCACCGAGCAAGTTATGGATGAACGGTAGAATAGAAGACTTCAATGGATTTGGGAGAAGTTGTGGGAAAGACATGTTATATAAGAAAAAAAGTAGATGTCTATTATCGAGCACAAGATCAGGATGCTGCCATGCTGATAATGAATTTTATTAATGGGATCAATGAGGAGATAAAAACAAGGTAGTATATCTGGAAAAATTGAAATACTGCATGATGTATTGAGCTAAATCTAGCAAAGGACTTACCCATGTATTGACCCCTTCCAATCACAAAAAGTAATATACAACCACCTCAATAATATGACATATCCCCTTAAATATATAGAAAGCAATTCAAGTTTTAGAAAAGTATCATAACAACTATTGAATGTTCTTGAATGATAGGGCAAGGATAATAAGAGGTAATATTTATGGACAGTTATCAAATATTTTTGGTATTGCTTACACTTTACTTATTGGTACTAATCGCAATTGGATGGTATTTTTCAAAAAGACAGAGATCTATCACAGATTTCTGGCTTGCAGGCAGGGATGTTGGTATAATAGGTATTGGCTTTTCAGCCGCAGCGTCATGGCTCACAGCAGGAGCACTACTGGCAGTCATTGGTTTTTACATGCTGCTTGGAATGGGTTCGATCTGGGGATTTGTTGCCCCGAACATCATTGCCCTGCTAATAATAGCGCTTCTTGTTGGAAGGATTAAACACTTGCCTGCAATCACCCAGCCAGAATTGCTTGAGCAGAGGTACAGCAGTGCAATACGCGCTCCTGTTGCGCTTATCATCACCACTGTAATGATATTATTTGCAGTAGCTGATATCAAGGGGTTTGTATTCGTTCTTGAAGTGTTCTATGGAATAAGTCCGATTTATGCAGCATTAATAGTCGCACTTGCCGTATCAGTATATGTAACCCTTGGAGGATTGTCTGCTGTTGTATGGACTGATGTTGTACAGTTCATATTCCTTTCGATCTTCGCAATTGTTATGGCAGTACTTGCAGTAACTGTTGCAACATCCACTGGAATACAGGATATTCCTGTATCTGAACTGTTCAATAATGTACCAGGATCCTGGTGGAATCCATTATCTATCGGAATCCCGATGGTACTTATTTTCATTTTTGCAATTATCCCGGGATGGATGACAGAACAGGATCCGTGGCAGAGAGTATGGGCTGCAAAGGATGCAAAATCTGCAAGATTCGGAATGGTTCTTGGTGCATTGTTAGTAGCAATCGTATTTGCAGCATGCGCAGTGATATCTATCGGACTAAACGCGATATATCCCGATATTGCAGCAGCCGGCTTCCCAATGGGAATGGCACAGGCAGAACCTGCGCTTTTGGTGTTTATAATCAGCAATTTTTCACCGATAATTGTCGCACTCAGCGCGATCGGTCTTGCAGCAGCAGCCATGTCATGTGCTGATACCTTTGCAACATCCGGCGGTTCATGTCTCTCCCGCGACATATACCAGAGGTACATAAAACCTGATGCAACAATGAAAGAGATGCTCGTGGTCAACAGGATCAGTGTATTAATCGTTATTGCTTGTGCAACAATTGGCTCTTTTTTTATTACCAGCATCATTGAGGCAATTCACATAGCAACCTTTATCGCAAGCGCATCATACTTTTTCCCGCTCATGGGTGGATTGTACTGGAAGCGTGCTACAAAAGAAGGTGCACTTGCAGGACTTATGGTCGGGGCATCTGCCCAGATCGGACTTGTTGTTATAGACATTGTAAAAACAGCACCAATGGCACCCCCGTATCTTGAGACTATAAATCCGATCCTAATGAATCATGGAGTTATCGTGGGAATGCTACTAAGCGCAGTCGCATTTTTTGGAGTGTCCTTTGCAACCAAACCCTCAAGCGATGTGAATCTTGCACCGTTTTTCAAGGATATTGCAGAGAAACTCGCACTGAAAGGTGAGGAGGAAATCGATGAATCAAGTCCTAAATATGCCATGTTCCTCAATAATCTTGACGAAAAGATAGCAGGTGAGCGTTCACACCTGCATTTAAATATTGAGACATCTGCAACAGTGAACTGGATAAAGTTTATTGAAAAATTGAAATCCCTGCACCCTGTATGGGTAACACCGGCCGGTATTGATTCAATTTACAGGTTGACCCGTTCAGATATGCTCTCATGTGTATCTGTAACACGCGGAACCACTGGAAAGGAAATATGGTTCGCAGCAGAACCAAAGGTCGAATCAGTTGAAAACCAGCGAAAAGAATTATTCCTTGCATTCAATGAGATAGCAGATGCTCTTTATGATACGGGGGTACTGATGACCTATTCGAACGCAGAGTAATATAGGGTAATTGATTAATCCCTTCAAGGCAATATCCCAGATATGAAATTTAAAGCAATTGTTCTGGATATAGACGGTACGATCACACATAAGGACCGACGTTTGGACCTTCGGACAGCAGAGTTGCTTTATACTCTTGATATTCCTGTTGTGCTGGCAACCGGCAACATACCATGTTATGCCCAGGCTGCTGCAAAATTGATAGGTCTTGGTGGTTGTGTAATAGCTGAGAACGGAGGAATAATTCTAACAGGATATTATAAGGAACCCATTGTCTCCGGCAACATTGAGAAATGTGAAAAAGCGTTTCTTTTCCTGTCAAAATACTATGACCTGACGAAATATGATCCAAAAGATCGCAAAACAGAGATTGCCCTTATTAGAAACTTTGATCTGAAAGGAGCTAGGTTATTGCTCAATAAGCAGGATTTTGAGGTTGAGATAATCGATACAAAGTATGCGATCCACATTAAAAGCAATAAGACCAACAAGAGTACAGGCCTAAAAATAATTTCAAATTATATGGGCTTAAACCCTGTTGATTTTGTTGCAATTGGGGATTCTGTAAATGATGCTGAAATGATCAGGTCTGCGGGTTTTGGGATTGCTGTTGCGAACGGGGATGCTGAAGCTAAAAAAGCCGCAAATCATGTGACAAAAGCATCCTTTGGCGATGGTACAGTTGAGGCGATTGAATATATGAGATCAAAGGGCTATATATAAATCAAATCAAATTAAATTGCATTTCAAGTTGTTCTATAACTATTCAGCCCTTCCAAATATCACCTAAAGCATTAAGTTTCTTCACGTGATGCGGCACAATTCCATAATCTAGTGATTTTCACTTTTTTCACCAAATATACTACTTGATCAGTTGAATATCATTTTCCAATATTTCATGTTTTTCTAAAATATGATTTTCAATGCTCAAGCTCATCTAAATATTAATATTTTTCAGCATAAAAACAAAAACTACATCAAATATGTCATCTAATTAGTATCCATTTCAAAAATCAGGGTAAAATGCATATTCGGATTGTCAAAATCAGGTGCCTAAGCAGGCTTTTAATTTCAAAAAAGAGTCAGTTACCCTTAGATTTGAAGCGGATATAAATCGTGGCATATTTTATGGTAATATCGCACTTTCCGTATGTAAAATGAATATTCGTATTATTTTTCTGATAGCGTTTTTAAAAATCAAATTGTATTTATATTTTATAAATATGTGTTATTTATGGACAAATTTGCGGTGTTTTTGACATTCTTGCTAATGGTGTCAACGGCGGTGTAAAAATACACCATTGTGGCGGTTTAAAAATACACCACCCATTTATATAGTTGTCCTTACATT
>JBQVMC010000116.1:0-5047 GCA_052361145.1 Methanosarcinaceae archaeon | reverse complement strand
TTAGTTCGATTCCCAACTCGGACTTTGTTTTATAAGTATCCTTTGATGCTACTGCCTTGAAAATAAAAAATTTGAATTCAAGCGGCACTGTAATAAAATATTAACAGCTTTTCCAAGTTGGTATCAATAGGAGATTGAAGTGAAAAAAAGCGAAATTTTATCGTTGTTTGACGTATGGGGCGGGGACTCTGACTGGAATCAAAATCTTTTAGATAGTATGGAAGTAGCCGCTAAAGAAGACCCTAAAGAATTTAAAGTTTTAATAGAACTTTTTAATAAGCAAGATGAGACTAGATGCCCTGTCATGAAAAACTTGCTTGCCGAAGTTCTTCGCAACCTTAACTATGAACCAATCAAAGATTACTATCTTGGTATAATTGCAAATCATCCAGATTTAAGCGAAAAAGCTTTTGCAACAATTGACCTTGTAAGAATGGATGATCAACGTGGTGTTGCTGAATTCAAAAAAATTATTTTGAACCTTGAAGATTCTATCGAATGTGAAATTGCTGAGGAATTAGTAACTATAGATAGTATTATGAGTCTTAAATTATTTTTATATTTAGCAAATCGAGAACCAGAGTTAGCATATGATTATTGGCAACGTGATCAAGTTGAAAAACGCCTGAGAAAACTTTTAGAAAAACCATAAAAAATAAAAACTTTCATTATATTTTTAAATATTTAAAATATGATTAGTTCCCTTTTATTATCACTGTCTAAAAAAGGATATTCATGCAGTTCACAATGATTCATTTCAAGAAACTTCTGCTTGCGTCTCTCTTATTTAATCCAATTATTTCTTGCGCGTATCCAAAAATAAATATTGACCAGGAATTAAAAAAAATCGACAACCCCTGGGATACCATGGGAACTATTTTTTATGACGAATATCTCTATCTTTTTGATGAATACAGCGATTCAAGCTTATTAGCCCTTTCAGCTTTAGGATTGTCTGGAATAACCGGAAGCATAACAGGAATCCTAACAGGACTCACGGTGACATTGATTCCCGTTAGAATAACAGAAAGAACTGAACCAAAGTATGTTTTAGGGGGATGTATCTCAGGAGTTTTAGCAGGGCTTGCAGCAGGAACACTTACTTTTTTTGCGGCAGTAAAACTTTGCTCTAACTACTTCCAGAAAAAAAGAAATAAACGAAACATAAAAACATTAGAACACTTAATACAACTATGGAAAAACAATCAAAATCTTATTCCAAATGAAATGAATATAATTTGTGAAAATCTTTACGAAAAATATAAAGCAAATCCGGAACAAACCCTTCAAGAAAATTCATATATTTCAAAAGAACTTCACCAAAAAGTAATCCGAAAAAGCGATTATTATAGAATGAAATTTCAACAAAAACAACATGAACAAGAAATGAGAAAGCTAAGAGCAACAATCATGTTTTCTAATTATTCTAATCGATAATCAACTATTTTTAAAATAGTAACTACTACAAAATCAAATTTTACAGTAGTTACGCAACATAACCAAAGTTTCGATTGAAAGCGATCATTCGTTGCCATCCATAATGAATTTTGCATCCTGGAGATATATCACAGCACCTTCAGGACGTTCGTAATTAAAATAAATTATTAAACTTATGCCTTTGCCAGCGCATCATGAACAAGCATCCGTTCAACAACACGCGGAAACACGGGTGCCATGAGTTGCGCAGCTAAAATGTTTGGATTCTTCGGTTCTTTTACAAAAAGCACAATCACCCGTTTGTAATCACCCTTCTCAACAATACCAGCAATGGTATACACATGACTCTTCTTTGAATATTTTCCATCTTTAACTAAACGTGCAGTTCCCGTTTTCTTCATAATTCGATAGCCATCAAACTTACATAAATCAGCAAACCATCCTTTTACATCTAAAATATCTTTTACATTATCGATTGTTTCTTGTCCGTACAACCGAGCTCTATTTTCGAGTCTTCGTTTTTGCGGATCAAGAATAAGTCGTGGCTTCACGTTGTAGCCATCATTTGCAATAATTGAAAAAGCCTTAGCAACCTGAAGTAACGTTGCCATAATTTCATATCCGAATGAAAGAACCAACACTGAAGATCGAGACCAATTATATGGATGATTAATAAATCCAGTGCGCTCACCTGGAAACTGAATTCCAGTCTGTCGACCAAATCCCAAACGACGTAAATGTTCGTAAAGTTTTGGTCCTAATCGTTTTGCAATTTTCGCAGAAGCCACATTACTCGATTTATCTATCGACTCTGCAAATGTCATAACTCCCATCGGCTTCCAGTTTTCCACGCGAAAACCATCGATATACGTCGACTTCCCTTCCGAGTCTATCTCCTCATCCATAGTTGCTACACCTTCTTCAAGAGCAGCAAGTGCAGTAAATACTTTTATAACAGAACCAAGTTCAAATCCTTCGGTAACTAAAATGTTTTTTGTTTCCTCTAAGTTTTTAATCGGTCTCTTCCCTGGATCAAAACCAGGATAACTTACCATTGCTAAAATATCTCCAGTCGAAGGATCCATAATCAAACCAGCACCAGCTTTTGCATCATAATGATCCACGGCCTTTTTTATTTCCTCAAATACTAAAAATTGCAGATCTTTATCAATTGTCGTCGTAACAGGACTGCCAACCTCACCAGCCTGCTTCACATCTTTTTTAAAATAAAAATGTCCAGAACGTGCATCTTTTTCCAATTCGACTGTCGTTGGAGTTCCTCCAATTACATTGTTGAACTGCAATTCCAATCCAGCAATACCAACATTATCAATGTCAGTAAATCCAACCACATGGGCAGATGAAGGAAAAGTATAAAATCGATCAGGTTCTTGCAGAAAATGAATATCAGAATTTTTAAATGACTTTAACCACTTAAGTCGTTCTTCTGGAATATGACGCTCTAACCAAAAAAATCGTCTCTTTTTCTGACCTTCAATCGAAGTCAAAACAGCAGAAAAATATTTTTTTAAAAACGCCTTTGTCTCTTTTGATTTACTGAATTCTCGTGGTAATACAAATGCCGAGGTTGCTAAATGATTGATAACAAGCGGCTGCTTATTCCGATCGTAAAGAATCGCTCGCGGAGGCTGCATGCTAATCTCCGTCATATACTGTTGCTTTGCAAGATTAGAAAAAAATGACTGCTGATGTATTTGAACAACAAACAAACGAAAAAGAACGATACTGTACAATGCCGCAAAAAATAAAAATACTATCAGCATTCTTGGCTTAAAATCCTTCTTTACTCTCATGATAATACCCTGATCTGCCCCAATTTTGCTTCCTGCATTCCTAGCTTTTCTTGTGCAATCCTTTTCACCCGATTTTGATCTTTGAGTTTGTATAACTCAACAAGCAATCTATTATTTTCTTTCTCAAGACGCTCGCACTCCTGATCGATACGTTGCTTTTGATAAGTCACCTTAACAAGTTTGTTGTGTTGATAAATCTTAAAAAATATAAAAACAACCAAAAATAAAAAGGACCACGGTAAAAAAGAAGATCGAGTCATAGTTTCAACACCTTTGTAAATATGGAAAAGTTTCTACCATAAAGCGCATATACTAAGAAAATACTAATTAAAAATAAACCTTTTTTATGAACTGCGTTCGCCCTGAGCGAAGTCGAATGGGTACGAACGCAGCTTTAATTAGTATCTTTTTAGCTTGTGCACTTTCTACAACTGCCGACAATACGTATATGCTATCGTCTCATTTTGCTTTTTCCTAGAAATTGTCCATATTTGATGAATGATGTTTAAAAACCAAAATCAAAGGAAAACAATGACCAAACAAATACTTTTCTTAATTTGCGGCACATTATTCTTCGGCTCAATATCTCCAGATTTTCTACAAGATTTAACATTAAACTCAGTCGTAAGCATATTTAAAGGTCCAGTCTTCGAAGTTGCCGAAAAAATACAAAACTCTGTATACGATCTTCAGGAAAATTACTACTGGAGTACAATACCAGAGAATAAAAGTTTCACTGAAGTAGCAAGACATGAAGCTGCACATTCCGTAGTAGCACATGAATTAGGATATAAAGTTATAAAAATTGCGTTAACGCAAACTATAGTTCCTGTTTTGCACTACATAACAGATAAATACAATAGTGTATATTGTGGCGTAATGTACCATGATTCATATTCTAAAAAAACAAATAAAAGTTTTGATGATATTATAAACGACAATCTTTTGATATTGATTGCCGGAGGACTTGAAACAAAAAGAAAATTTGATAATTCATATGGTACATACAGTGATAATTATAAAATAACGTCTGAAATAAACTACCTAAAAGAACAACTTTTGAATTCACCATACAAAGTTGCTTTAGAAAAAACAAAAAACATTTTAGCTATCTCAAAAAATTATTCTGATGCTAAATCAAACAAAATGAAGAATAAGCTATATAAAAAAACAAATAAAATACTTGATGACAATCAAGAAATGATTGAAAAGATTGTGAAAGCACTGGAAGAAAAGAAAAAAGAAAATAAATACACAATAATACTGTCAGAAGAAGAAATTGAAGAAATCTTTAAGCTCTCTTAAATTCCATCGTTCCTTGTCTTTCGCCTGGCATCTGCAAATTCAACTTGTAATCTGGACCAGCAAACAAAAAGCTTAGTTCTTGTTTGTCTATCTGATCAACAAGCGTCACGATAAATTCCTCAGACATTTTTCTTTTCTTAGAAAATATAACCGTTAGAAAATTTTCATGAGCTCGAATTAAAACAGATTGATTAGGATGAAAAGATTTAACTTTAAAATCACGATCTGCATCTTTGTTGTAATTATAAGATAAAGCTCCGTCAGCACCGGCACCTATAAAGAATGGCCAAAGGAACAATCCCGCAACAGTCCATGAAGCAACTCTAAGAGTAGTCGACCTATGCAGCATACTTGCAGCAGAACGTGGAGATTGTATATCAACATTAATATTGTGTGCATCTAAAGAATAAATGCGATCCGAATCATTTCTTACAGATAATAAGGTTGGCTGCAAGCCAATTCTATAAATATCTTTTCCGCCAGGTCCAAAT
>JBQVMC010000115.1:0-5095 GCA_052361145.1 Methanosarcinaceae archaeon | reverse complement strand
TTTTAAATCATTTATAGTCATACACCATGATCGTCATAATCCGTGCAAATCTGTGACATCCGTTTAATCCGTGTTTCATTTCATTTTCTGCATTAGAACACAGATGACGCAGATCAGACGGATATTCACGGATTTTTTTATCTGTGTAAATCCGTATCATGAATAAATTGCTATATTTCCATGCTCAAATTTGATTAATTAATCTCATGCCCACTCTTATCCCATCTCCCAATCCCCTTATGCACAAACCCCTCGCCAATGAACTCATCAGCTTCCACCATATTCCTCCCATCCACCAGCACCCTATGCCTCAACCTCAACTCTCCCCACCCAATCCCCTTAAACTCCTCATAATCAGCCGCAATCACAACCGCATCAATATCCCCCACATCATCCAACCGCCTTGGCTCAGCCCCGAACTGCCGCACATCATCACCGAACAGCGGATCATACGCAAATACCCCTTTGCACTCCCTCTTCAAAATACCAATGATCGAAAGCGCGGGACTGCACCGTGTCTCCTTCACATCACCCCTGTATGTTACGCCAAGCACAAGTATATTGGCGTCCTTCAATTCAACACCAGCTTCACCAAGCCCGCGCCTGACCAGATCCACTGTGTATCCTGCCATGCCGTCGTTGATCTCACGAGCAAGCGTGAGCAAGCGCGTGTCGCTTTTCACGGTCTTTGTGATGAAATATGGGTATACTGGGATACAGTGTCCGCCCACGCCGCAGCCGGGCTTGTGGATGTGGGAATACGGCTGGGTATTGGCCACATCGAATGTCTCTATGGCACTGATGCCGATCTCATCGCAGACCACAGCCAGCTCGTTCGCAAGTGCGATATTGACATCCCTATACAATCCCTCGAAAACCTTCACTGCCTCGGCTGTGGTGGCATCGGTCACCGGTATGACACCCTTTGAATTGATTATTGAATAAATGGCAGCTGCAGCCTGTGTGCTTGTCTCATCTACACCTCCCACCACCTTGGGATATGCGCCCCTGATATCCTCAATGGCCCTGCCGGACAGGGTTCGCTCGGGACAGTGTGCGACACCGAATTCAACGCGTGATAGCCCCGACTCCTCCAGCAGCGGAAGAATGACATCATGGGTTGTTCGCGGTGGGACTGTGCTCTCCTGGATCACAAGGTCACCTTTATCGAGTCCCTGTGCGATATTCTTGCATACGGATTTAACAATAGACATATCAGGATTATTATCTGCGTCCAGAAATGTCGGAACAAGGATTACCATAACATCAGCCTTCTTCGCGGCACCTACAAGGTCTGATGTCGCACTAAGCCTGCCTGCAGCAGTATTTTTTGCTACCAGCTCGGCAAGACCCGGCTCACCTACCACATGGCATTCACCGCGGTTAATGCTGGCCACCACTTCAGGGCTGACATCGGCGCCTATCACTCTTGCGCCGCAGTCTGCGAACACAGCTGCAAGGGGAAGACCCATCTTGCCAAGGCCGTATACTGCAATCGTGATTTCGCCTGACATCATAGCCTCTATAACATCGTTTTTATTTGCGCCGTATGGTTTCATGTATATCACTTTTGGTGTTTATCTCAAATGTATGTGCTTTGATAATGGGACACAGATAGCACAGATAGCACAGATAGTACTGATGACACTGATAGCACGGATATTAAAGGATTCTTTTAATCTCCGTGTAAATCCGTGTTCCATTTTATACAATTTATACTTCGAATTATTTTATATTAATTCAATTTAATCGTTTTCATTGCTTCTTTTCGATCATTCGTAAATATAACTCTTTTAAAATCTGGAGCATCAACAAAGTTCGACAGCAATCCAATTTCTTCGAGACATTTTATTATCTTCTTGAATGGTTTGGAAAACCGCAGAGGCACTCAGAGAAAAATAAGTCCCCTGCAGTGAATCTTTTTTCCCATGATCCGTTTATCCGGAATATATCAAAAAGTGTCATTTCTTCATCAGTTGCTTTTAAATAATTAGTCAATATCCTTATATGATTCTTCCAAATATCTTGCAGCTTTGCCCCTAATATCATCTTAATAAAAGATAAGTCCGTGTTATCCATTCATACTCACAGAATAATTTTCAAACACCGTTACATCCTCACAATCTGTCCGCTCTTATAAGATTCAATAGCAGCCAGTGCGACCTCAAGCGCATGCTTACCATCGTCCCCGGTAACGATCGGTTCATTCCCCGTCCGCACCACATCTATAATATGTTCAAGTTCCCTCTTCAGTGGCTCTGCCTTCTCGATCTTTGCTTCGCGTATCCACTCTCCATCATGGATCGACACACTCTGTTCATTATAATCCAGATAAGCAACACCATTAATCCCGATAACTGTCATCTTTCTCACCTTGTGTGGGGTCAGCCAGTTAGTATCAACAACGCCCGCCTTGTCACCATTGAATTTCAGCATAATCGAGGCATGGTCTTCCTGCGAGTGGATATCCTGTCCTGCGATCGAATACACTTCTAATATCCGGTCACCATATAGGTATGAGATCACATCAATATCATGCACACCAAGGTCAAGAATAATACCCACATCCCGTATTCTTGGATTATATGGTCCGACCCTGCGTGTTGATATGGATACGATCTTACCAAGCAATCCGCTATCAATGATTTCCTTCATCTTTGTAACAGCAGGATTGAAACGCTCAATATGCCCCACCATAAGAGTTAATCCCGCATCCTGTGCTGCTGAGATCATTGCATTGGCATTCTCCACAGTATCAGATATCGGCTTCTCGATAAGTACATTGGTGCCTGCAGCAATAGCATCAAGCACTACCTGCCTGTGAAGCATTGTCGGTACAACGATATTCACTGCATCCAGATCCTGTGCCAGCAATTCATTATAATCTGTAAAAGGAAATGTGTTATAATGAGATGCAAGCTCTCCTACACGTTCCTCGTCAACATCAGATATACCGACCAGTTCAACATCATCCATTTCGCTATATATTCTCACATGGTGCTGTCCCATAGCACCAGTACCGATAACTCCTACACGCATCATAATTATTCAGTTTCCTTTATAGCATCTATAATATAATCCAGTTCATTCTGGGTAACAGACGGATGCACAGGAAGTGATACAACCTCGCATGCAGCTTTTTCACATTCAGGCAATGGATTGTCATATCCCAGCTCCTGATAAAATGGTTGTTTATGTGTTGGTACCGGATAATATATTCCGGTCCCTACGCCATTATCGCTTAATGTCTTAACAAGTCCGTCCCGATCTTTGGCACGGATCGTGTACTGATGGAATACATGTTCACAATTTCGCCGCACAATTGGTACTATGATACCATCTACATCTTTCAATCCCTTTGATAAATATTCTGCATTGCTTTGCCGCTTTTTGGTAAACTCATCAAGTTTCTTCAGTTGCACAAGTCCTATCGATGCGGATATGTCTGTCATGCGATAATTGTAGCCAAGCATCTCATGCACATATCTCTGTCTTGAGCCATGTGACCTGATCATCCGGGCACGGTATTCAATCTCCTGATCATTTGTGGTAATCATTCCGCCTTCACTTGTAGTCATGTTCTTCGTAGGGTAAAAACTGAACGTGCCTGTCCCGAATGAGCCTACTTTTTTCCCATTATAAACAGCTCCGTGTGCCTGGCACGCATCCTCGATCAAAGCAAGGTTATGGTCTTCTGCGATTTCCATGATTGCATTCATCTCTGCCGGATGACCGTATAGGTGGACCGGAAGAATGGCTTTTGTTTTTTTTGTGATCTTCTCCATAATCGCATCAGGATTAATGTTGAATGTGTCTCCATCAATATCCACAAATACCGGTCTTGCACCTGTAAACAATACTGAGTTTGATGTTGCTATAAATGTAAAAGGAGTGGTAATCACTTCATCCCCCTTATTAATTCCATGTGCAAGAAGCGCTGTATGCAGTGCTGCTGTCCCGGAATTTACAGCGATCGCATGTTCAACACCAATATAATTGGCAAACATCTGCTCAAAGTCTTTTACCCGCGGTCCTTCCGCAATGATACCGGACATGATCGAATCGGTGACTGCCTTAACCTCGTCGGTTCCAAGTAAAGGTTTTGCGATAGGTATCATATTATGAGTTCCTTTTTATGACATTTTATTTATATAATATTCAAGACTTTTAAATCTTCTGGCATATCAATGAACTTTGCAGGCGCGCCTATAGCCAGTTTCCAGGCTGGCACATTCTTTGTAACAAGCGCTCCTGCCGCGACCATTGCTCCTTCACCAATCTCAACACCAGGCAGTATCGTTGAATTTGCACCAATCGATGAGCCTTTTCTGATTACCGGTCCTTTCAGGTCATATTTTTTCCGTATTGGATATTTGTCGTTCACAAGCACAGCGCACGGACCAATAAACACATTATTTTCGATTGTAGTATTGGTTGGTATGTACACATTTCCCTGAATACTCACATTGCTACCAATGATTGTATTTCCATCTATTATGGTGTTTGTTCCAATAAGCACATTGTCTCCAATTGTGGTATTTTCCCGGATTATGATATTGTGGCCTGTTCTCAAGTTATTTCCGATTGTCACTTTGCAATATATCGTAGAATTTGGGCGGATGATAGCACCGTTTCCGATTATTGTGCCTTCATATTCATGGTTTTCTACCTTTATTTTCTTTCTTGCGATATCGTCTAAGACATATGCATCCGGGTAGCCAATCATCACGTTTTCCAAAATGTTGGAGCTATGACCTAAACAGCTACTGCCATACAACTTTGTTGTGTTGTGTATAATTGTATCATAGAGTTTCATATTTAGTTCACATTGGTACTATATTCTATTAAAACATTGTTACAAATCATTCCATTGTGTTCGCTTAAGTAATCCATTCCTCCTTAACCATGAAAAAAGCTAAGTTTGCAGCGTTGGTTACGGTGACCTCCTCAACATTCATAAAATCTTCCAGACCAAAATATTGTTTTATATAGTTGTGTAAATGAATTTGTGTTATTTTAAAAAACATTGAAATAAAAACCGATGCGAACGCCGTTAGGCGGCACATCCCACTGCCACCAAACAAAAAGGTGTACT
>JBQVMC010000114.1:0-5223 GCA_052361145.1 Methanosarcinaceae archaeon | reverse complement strand
TTTTATTATCTTCCGGAATGGTTTTGAAAACCGCAGGGATCGCAGAGGCACGCAGAGAAAAATAAGTCCCCTCTGCGGTGAATCTTTTTTACCATGATCCGTTTATACGGAATATATTAAAAAGTGTCTCGAATCTGTCGGCAAAAATCAAAAACTGACGAACATGTTATTGATGATTTTACTAATGTTGTGATCATTAATTTGTTCAAACTGCATTTTTTGTGTTTACTTCAAAAAAAGGGTAAAATTGTATACATTTCAAAAATAAGGGTGAAATGCATATTTACATTGTCAAAATCAGGTGCCTAAGCAGGTTTTCAATTTCAAGAAAGAGTCAATCATCCTTAAATTTGAAACGGAGATATAAAAATATTGATAAATGCACCATTATAGGTGCATTTGGGAAACCACCGGAGGGTTGAAACTCTCAAGCGGTTTTAACCTATTGTCTTCAAGAAGTGTCTTATGTACATTGGAAATAGATACACTTAGCGATATTTCCTTAGTTCTTCCATAGCGTCCTTTGCTCACAACAGCTGCATTTGCAATTCCAAGCATGTCTAATTCAGATATAAGATCTGTAACCCTACGCTGTGTCAGGACGTCCATATCAATATTTTGGCAAAATTTTAAGTATACATTATACACTTGACCGGTTGTTATATTCCTGTACCCTTTATTCTGAAGATATATTACACTATATAGCACTAGTTTAGACTGGGTCGGAAGTGTACGCACAACTTCAACAATACGATCGACTTCAATTTTATACTGGGCATTTTTGACATGACTTTCTTCAACTATTGATTTGTTCTCACGTTCTGCAAGTTCTCCTGAAACTCTCAACAAATCGAGTGCCCTTCTAGCATCTCCATGTTCCTGCGCAGCAAATGCCGCACAAAGTGGAATAACCACATTGTCCAAAACATTGTCTTTGTATGCTATTTGTGCCCTGTCCATTAATATATCGCTAATTTGGTTAGCATCATATGGAGGAAATATTATTTCTTCTTCTCCAAGAGAACTCTTAACTCTAGGATCAAGAAATTCCGTGAATTTTAAGTCATTTGATACACCGATCATACTGATCTTGGATTTTTTAAGGTCAGTGTTAACACGTGAAAGATTATATAGAACATCATCACCTTTTCTAATCAGCTTATCTATCTCATCAAGTATGATGATAATAACTTGCTCTTTTGAATCAATACTTTCCTTAAATTTTGTGAAAACCTGATCAGTAGGCCAACCAGTCATAGGAATATCTTCTCCGAATTGTCTTGCAAGATTCGCCAGCAACCTGTATTGTGTATCAATTACCTCGCAGTTTATATATAACACAACACAAGAAACATTCATTTCTTCACTTTTTTTTTCCAGTTGTATTCCGACATAGCGAACAGCCGCTGTTTTACCTGTTCCGGTTTTTCCGTATATTAGGATATTTGACGGTGTATCCCCACGAAGTGCCGAGACCAGTATAGTAGCAAGATTATTGATCTGAACATCTCTATGCAACAAAAAACCAGGAGTATAAGACGGCCTAAGAACTTCCTTATTTTTAAATATAGATTCATTATCAAGCAGTTCCTGAAATAACCCATCCAATGATTTATTTTCCACTTTTTACCCATCCAATTTCTCAATTATAAAAAACAATTGGGAGAAACAGAAAAAATGCACCCTCATACCGATTTTCTTTCCAACCACTTAATTTTCTCAATAAACACTTATTAGTTCCAATAGATGCAATAGAAATATAGCTTATTAATATTTATGGTTAACACCCCTTTGTTTCAACTGGAATAGAACAAAATTTCTAAACCTCTTTAAAAAAACAGCGTCTATAGAAATAGTTGTTACTACTAAGTTTAGTTCAATGTAATTTTATAGTTCGAATAAATTTTAGGTGATGTAACACCCCATCATTTCAAGTGGAACATTTATATAGGACAGGAAGGACATGATTTCTACTGGAACTAATAAAATACAAATTGCATTTTATTATAAATTTAAAAAAACATATCATTTGCTCTATGTAATTATTAGTATATAACAATTTCTCTTGTTGTTTATGTTATATTTTATTAGTGTTTATTTCATATCAGCGTTACATTTTTGACTAATATTTATTTCATGTCAGCGTTATATTTTTGACTAACATTTATTTCGAACATTTATTTCATATCAGCGTTACATTTTTGACTAATATTTGCTTCATGGTGCCGTTATATTTTTACACCATCTCGCATTATATTTTGTCTTAAGTCTTGTTTCAGAACTTATCCTACCATACTTCTAAGTTCCAATTGAAATCATAGGGTTCCTTTCTGCAATCAACAAATAAACTAATATTTCTACCGTGAGACATCAAATGTATTCACAAAGGTTAAATTCAAAGCAGAAAAATGAGTAACTCAGATCACCAAAACGAAGAACTGTGGTGGATTTTACACGATTCATGAAAATACTCGTTGATGAAGAATAGGACATCAACTCAAGCTTCCCAAAATCAATCCACATTATACAATTAAATTATGTTATATCACAATTGGACAATTATGTTATATCGCAAGTTGACAATTATCGTCTCCACTTTAAAAAGCAGGGTAAAGCCAAATACACTTAAAAATATATTGTACAGTGCTTAATTATGTTATGATACATAGAGTCATCCAGCGGTTTATTGATAAAATGGTGCATAAAGTGTTGCAATAAGGCAGGTTGTATGAATTTATACGACACGATATTAAACCCTTGAGGTCTGTTGCAGTGAAAAAATATAGAAAAAGGGTGATTGGGCACCACCCAAAAATAGCCAGTTAAAGAAAAGATAGCTAAGCAGACGAAGGTCCTATAAGTATGTGGGTCTTTCTAATCTCAACTCTTCTTAACGGATAAATATGTTTTGCTTGTCTATATATATTTGCAGACAATTTTCCGACAATGGCTTCCTCAACAAACTGCTCAAACTTTACTTCGGATGCACGCTTTGCAACAATCTTGTTCATCTCTTCCCTGATACCTTTAATCTGGCTTGTACGTGCCCTTTTAACTGTGAAACATGCCGGTTTCACTGTAATCTTGTAACCGTCCTTTGTATTGACATCAAGGTTTGCATCAATTCTTGATGTCTGTCGTTTTACTATTGAACGAAGGTAGTCGGTTGTGATTTCATGACCTATGAACCTTGTGTGTGCAACATCGCCTACAACGTCATTGATCTCAAGTTTGAGTTTTATGTTATGTTTTGAGAAATCGTTTGTAAGTTCACCAACAGTTGTCTCAACAATACGCCCTATCAAATTCTCAGGATTGCTGGTTGGTGTAAAACCAATCCGGTTGCTGCCCATAAACTTTGGTATTTCAACGGCATACCATTTTTTTGATTTCCACTTATCTAATTTCCTCTGTATTTTCCGTGCCAATCAATTCCTCCGGTGTTATCGTAATATATGTAGTTAATTTTGTTAACATTATTATGTATTATTTGCAATATCCAATTAAATCCAAACAGCGTTCAATCTTTGATCGATTTGATCTATGAACAATAATATTATTCATTGTTAAATGGCTGTCTACAATCTACATATCCGTATATAAGTGAATCGGTTAAACAATTTTTGTTGTCCAATCATATCAATTACCGCTGGGTAATTCTAGTGCCACAACGTATCAGGTATCAGCAATTTCCATTATTACTCATCTTTAACAACGCGCACATTTCTCAAATCGTAATCTGTCGCCCTGATTTTTCAACTTTTTGCATATTTTTCGACGGAGTTTAGCCTGTCAAGCAAAATCAAGTCCTCTACTGATTGTGTTTCCACTGTAGAATGTTTTTTGGGTTTGGGATATGTAGGTATACTTTTTATTATACCAAAATAGATATCAATCGAAGTAGTAAACTATATATATCTATATACCAACTAATAGAAAATGAGTTGGAATCTCCACACAGACAAAAGAAAAACTAAGAGTTACGTATCGCTCAAGAAAAATCAAAGAGTTGGAAAAACTGTACGATCAACGTACATCTACCTCGGATCACTTGAACAAGCTGTGAAAATTATGAGTGATCTACAAATCAAATCACTCATTGACGAAAAAGAAGTCAGCTATAGTGGTGAAGTCATTCTGGAAAAAATCGCAAACTCAGTCAACATGAGTAAAGTATTCGAAAAATATACTGCAGATAAACGAGTTGCAGAAGTGTTAAAAAACATAGTCATCCTCAGAACTCTCTTTGCAGAGAGTAAGCGTAAACTGATCAATGTACGACTGGAGCACTCCATTCTTAAAGATTCCACCGATCTAAAATACTTGGGAGAAGTATATCGTTTTATGGATAAAATATATGGTGGCATAGGGGACCTTGTCTACGATATAACAAAAAATGCCGTCAAAAATTACTCCCTTGACCTAGAATATCTAATAATTGACGCAACTAGAATAAAAATCTGGAAAGATAAAGAAACTGGACTTGTCCGTTTTGGATACAGTAGTAAAAATGAGAGAAAGAACTTGCCTCAGGCAAATCTTATTCTTGGAGTAAACCGACAGCAAGTGCCTCTTTTTGCGAATATTTATTCGGGCAACACTTCAGATGTTACGATGTTTCATGATTTTATACGTCGCATCAATACCAGATATAAAGAATTATCCAAACATATCAAAGAGAAATTTATGATTTTTGATCAGGGTAACGTGAATGAGAGTAACATTGAACATTTGAGAGCACTCAAAGAACAAGGGATTTACTTTGTTACTATGGTCAAAACGAATACCGCCTCTCGAATCGTCAAAAAAGTTGATAGATCGTCTTTACCTTTGATATACTCCAAGAAAACATCGGAAAATGTGAAAACTGAGATATATGGTGAGATATTTGAGGAGGTGATTTACGATAAATTATCCAGAGTGTTAGTTTGTTACAATTCCGATCTTCGGGAACAGAAATGCATGACTCTGGATCGAAAAGTGGAAACGATAGAGCAAATGGTAAAGAATGGAATAAATCCGGATGACATTAAGGCAAAGATATCCAAGTACAGCCTGAAACAAGCCTTGAAAGTTGATGAAAATGAAGGTAAACTATCTCTTACCATAAATGATACAAATCTTGATAATAGAAAAAAACGATATGGATTCTTTGCTTTGTTCACAGAACATCCTGATTTGCCGGCGAAGACTATGATAGAAATCTATAAAAGTCGAGGACTG
>JBQVMC010000113.1:0-5235 GCA_052361145.1 Methanosarcinaceae archaeon | reverse complement strand
CGAATAACGATTTTGATTCTTCATTATAGTATATTATGGAAAATGCCGCCTGGCGGCGGTCGCATTGGTTTTTGATTTATATACATTTGAATTCTGCAAACAGTATTTAAGCTATACAAATACGATTTAATTATCTTAAACACTTTCTGATATATCGGACAAAAAATGTACTTTTTATACGACATACTTTTTGAATTTATCGTGTTTGATGCCAAATAATCGTCCTTTAAGACCACCACGCTGCAACAACGCCATGCACCACCACCACAACCCCAAACTAAAAATCAACGCAGTACCCTAAAGTTTCGCGCTCCCAAAAACACTGTACACAGAACCCGGCATCAAGCGGCTCGCCATCCGGACAAAAGACCACTTCCTCAAATACGCATACTTCGGGGCGAAATTCCAAAGGGCAATACGGCGCAAGAAGTGGATTTTTTCAAAAAAACAGATTTTTCAGATATCTTTAAAAGTAAGGTTTGATGACAAGTCAGCCGAATAAGGCATGAGCTTATCAAAATATTTAATAACTACACAAGCATCGGTGCATTTACCGCATCTTGTGCACGATTCATTAATGTATAGGCCACTTCCATTGTTTTTACTATAGTCAATCCTGATAGCATCGGATGGGCACACTTTGGTACATATCCCGCATCCCGTGCATTTATTTACACGCATCAATTGTTTTGCACAATTTTCAAAGAGTGCAAGTGCTTCGACTTTTGTGCTGGCATTTACCACTATACTGCCAGTTGCAAATATATTGATGCTGCCATTATCAGCCTTTACCCGCAACATGCCAAGTTCTTCAGAAGATACTTTTTTTCCAATTATATTCATTATATTTGAAGCATCTGTTACGGATACACCACATACTATGCCTTCAACCAAAAATCCACCGGCCCTGCAAGGTGATACACCTGATGTTACATGTATGCTGAACACATCTCCCGTTTTATTTTCCATTGGTATTATCCCAATGCTAAGTTTCCCTGCAAGTTTCAACATTTTCGGAGGCAGTTCTTTCCAGCGCCAGAATCCATGTTTTATGAAATCGTTGGACAATCCATGATTGTGCGCCCATTCAAGCAGGTAGTTGTTCCATCGGTTGTACATATCCGGGTGCAATACGCCAACCCTCTGGTATTCGGCAGACAATGCTGCAGGACACATGTAGCATCCAACCCTTTCAAATCCCATGTCATAGAGTGGATTGTATGCTAACCTGCGCCAGTGAATGTATAACCAAACCTCGATCGCTCTCCAGTCCCGTATCGGAAAAATATTGAGTTGGCCAGGCACAAACGGGTTCATTTCGGACGCAGCAATACGAGCGCGAGAGAATGATTCGTGTTTCCGCTTTCCATCGATTGTAAGGCAGATTGTGCCCTCTTTTACGCATTTATCGATAACTGTGCTTGCAGGTGCGAGTTTGCAAACCTTGCAGCACCACCTGAAATCCTTGGAAGGCGGACCAAAGTTTTCCAGATGCTCCCAGAATGCCTCATCTGCATCGGCTTCATACAAATCGATGTTGTTTTGTTTGCAGTAATCCCTGGCAAAGTCGATCGTTTCGGGAAATTCAAGACCTGTGTTTATAAGAAATGCTTTTACGGATCTTTTTTGAAGTACACTTTTTGCAAGGTCAAGCACGACAAGACTGTCTTTTCCGCCGCTGAATGAAACATGTACCTGCAATTTCTTGTGTTGTTTTTGGTTCGCGATGCCTTTTATAGTGTTCATGGCATTTTTACCAAGCTGCCTGATGTATGGCAGGTTAGCATTTATTACATCGTTCATATTCGATATTCCAGAGTTCAGAGCCGCATGGTTGCTGTCGATCTTTTTGATCTTAATGACTGCATCTCCTTTGGAACTGATATCAGCGCTGTCAGTGTATGCAGTACCAAAACCGGATTGGTTTCCTGATACAACAAGAATTGAATCGCCTTTTTTGATATCGTCGGTGTAGTTTTTTATCTGTCCAAAACCAATTTTTTTGCCGCTGAGATGTCGCTTTGAGCGTTCAATTACAACGGTTTTTTTGTCTGTGTTGTTAAGAATAACCTTTGCACCGTCTGACAGGAGATCGAATTTATAATCCATTTTAGATAAGTCAAAGCGTAAAACTCCGAAATGCAGGCTATCTACAATAACCTCATCGGTCTTGTCATCGCCCGGTATCTTGTTTAGCAGGACTATTCTGTTGCCAATAGGGTCGCATCCGTATGCTGATAACAGTTGGCCTGCAAGTATTGTGCGTTCAAATTGTGAACAGAAACGGATATCTGCCGGTTGTGAAAGGTGTATCTGAATGCCTTTGTTATTGCATGTAAAACACTGCGGTCCGATTAGTGGAACATTGCATTTATTGCACCAGAATATGTAGTCCTTTTCGTAGGTGACGGGGTGAATAATATGCTTTTTAGTGTTTCCCCGATTTTGGGATCTCATCGGGGGTTTTTTATTGGTGAATCTTTTTTGTGCACCGGTTTTTGATTTTTTTTGGTGGTATTTTGAATAGGACAATTCGATCTCACCTGAAAAAATAGATTGATGTATGGGTATAAGTGGAATACATTGGGTGTTTGTTGTTTATCCACACAATATAAAGGGATTTAACAATCACTGTTTATAGGTTTTAATAAAACCGCATAATGAAAGAATAAGGATACAAAAGGGACTATTTTTTTTTGTTCGCTTTTGCAAGTTTTTTCTTCGCACCTTTGCTTCCGGATAAAGCCAGTTTTTCGAGTCCTTCCATTTTCGCTTTCTTCTTAGCGCCCTTTCTTTGCAGATCCTTCTTAGACATTGCCATAGGGGCAATAATTTAAGCCTATACTATTTAAATGATTGCAAAAAATGCGCCTTGTACTTCTATTTCGTCATTCTAGCATCTATTTTAATAAAATTGGACAGCCACATATTAATATCCACATTGTTCATGTCATTGAACTCATACTCAACAAGTGCAACAAAGTCCCGAAGGATTTCAGGTTTTTTCACATAAGATTTATACCAAACCGAGTCAACTTTTTGTGACTCTTAATTATCAATTTACTTTTCTGCATCTGTTCTCTTACAAAATGAAGGCATATGAACCTTTATTCGGTAGATCAAAAACTACAAACGTGTTGTGTAACCAAACACAAGCCGGAAGATGCACCTCTAAATTCTCATTTTCCATAATATTATTCTATATATTCTTCGTTGGTAATTCCCGCCTTATTTATCAACTTCTTCAATAAACATACACCAAGGGTTTTATTCTTATGAACGGGAATAGACAGGTGAATCTCACTATGATTGTTTATCAGGATATGGTGACTTCCTTCAATATGGTTCACTTGCCAGCCAGCCGCCTTAAAAGCTTACACATGCTTGTCCCCACTTGCTCTTGGTAATTTAGGTATATTCAGTAGTCTTCGTAGTATCTAATAGAATATTCATCCTATCATGGAAATTTGGAGCACCTTTTTTCAGGAAATTATCCTTTGCACACTTAAGCCTCGATTTAAGACATCCCACTATGGTCTCATTAATATTATCTATAGCCTCGTCCAATGTGTGTCCTTCTGATAAACATCCCGGAAAATCCGTGCATTCAACCACATATATCCCATCTTCATCAGTTTCACAAATGATATTAAATTACATTCAACTTGGTCTCCAATCAATTTGACATATAACAATATCTATTCCATGTCAAATATAAATATATGCTTATCGAGTGCAACGATTCCAAAATAGTGTGACCATAGAACATGTTGCCGTTTAGCAAAATATCCCATGTATCTTTATGTTTCCATTTGAAAACATTGTTGTATTATTTACTAATGGGACATATGTCTTATACTACTTTTAGTTATGACTATAATCGCATGCGAACAAAGAATTATTCTTTTAATATTTCGTAATCATTTTTAGTAACTGCGTACCCCCTCATCGTGTCGCAAGACAAATCGATCACGAGCACCGGTATGATTTAATACATATTAAATGAAATATAAATATAAATATAAATATAATCAGAGAGCGGGAATTGCTGATTGTGGGTATAAATTGTATTTTTTATATAGATTGTATTTTGTGGAATAATTGAATTAATGCTAACGAAAACGAAAAATATCCTTTTCAAAAACCATAAACAGATTTCAACGCATCACCTGCGTTTTGAAATTGCATTAGCATTAACCTCCAAATCAACCTTAACCTTGTGGACTGCATGATCAACCGCCAGCCCTCTTAATATCCACCTCAATACAGATGCCTGCGCTGCTTTATCACCAGCAAACTGCTTTTTTGCAATACCAGATACATCAGCACCCGCTTCAGCCACAAGTTCTGACAAAGGTTTTCTGGAAAATGTATCCCGACCGCCAACTTTCAATCTCATCATGGTCTTAAATCCTGGCGAAGGATCACGATTGATCTTGGTGATATATTCCTGCAACGTCTTTGGGATCGGTGCCTGCTTGACATCTGCTACATACCTGTTATTAGGTAATGGTTTTGAAGATGCTTTTGGTGCTGCAAGATTATCCGCAACGCGATTGTTCTCTCTGGGTATCCATTCGTATTTGACTTTGAGACCGTGTTTATCGATGAATTTGTTGATCTGTGTGGCAAGTTTCCGCAGTGCCGTATTGGAGATCTTCCATTTACCTGCCATCTGGTTTATGACAAGTTTACTGTCCCCCTTGACCAGCAGGGGACCTTTTCCATTCTGCCGGATATAGTGTTCCAGCCCTTTTTTTAGTGCGGTATACTCAGCAACGTTATTAGTGTTCCCTGATCCGGGGGTTTGTTGGTCACTCCCGTTGATCAACTGGCCATTAAGACGAAACACCCATCCGAATCCCATGCGACCACCCGGGTTTCTGTCACATGATCCGTCAAAATTTAATGTATCCATAATAACCAGTCCTGAAACTATAGATAAAGTAAAATATCTGTCGGTTTCCTGATATAAAGGGAGAAGGCTGTGCCGCCTGTGGCAGGCATTGATTTGTCAAGTAGCCGGAGGCCGTTGCCAGCCTCAGGCCCTCTAAGAACCGTACGTGCGACTTTCACCGCATACGGCTCAAGCATTCCATAACCCTTATCGGGCGGCAGTTATCATTTCGATAATTGCCTTTACAATTCCGGTCTGCATCCTATTAACGCATTAAGCGTCTGTGAGCCTCTCGCTTTTCAGCGTCGTTGAGCATCTCACATTCATGGGTTTGCCTC
>JBQVMC010000112.1:0-5449 GCA_052361145.1 Methanosarcinaceae archaeon | reverse complement strand
AGAAATCCATATTTGAATTGTGAATTATGGACTATGGGTTTGGTGGCAGTGGGATGTGCCGCCTAACGGCGTTCGCATCGGTTTTTATTTAATTATTATACCCCGCAGCTCTGCTGCGGTTGGGATAAATCAATGCAACCTCTGTAGCCTTAGACATTAAGATACCCCACAGCTCTGCTGTGGGGAGTTTCATTCCAATGTTTTTTGAAATAACACGAACTCATTTACACAACTATACAAATACAAAACATAATTGTGGAACTATAAATAAAGATACAATCAGTAAGAAACCAAACTGTCAAATTTGGGTAATAAAGATAATTGAAATCATAATTCGCGATAAGATTAAAATAATATACTCAAAAAAAAGAAAAGCGCGCACACAGCGCGCAAAAAATCATTTAATATTCACTTGATCAGCAGCAAGCCCTTGCTGCCAGCAATATTGACATCACCCACAAACTTGCGGTATGTCACACCGTCAACCTCTTCGGTGCCGTCTTCTTTGAATGTTGGCATGATCTCTGCAACATTACCCTTGATAATGATAGTTCCGCTCATCATCTCGGTAGCAGGCATTGTCGTATTGCCTTCGATAACGATCTTGCCGCCAGTATTCGATATTCCCGGAAGCAATCCGGCATCGCCTTTGACCACGATCTCGCCGCCACATAGGTGCTCGCCAAGGTAATCCCTGACATTTCCGCTTACAACGATCTTGCCGCCTTTCATGCCGCATGACTCACCACGGTATCCTCCGCCTACGTAATAACCGCCATTACCGTTCAACTCGATCTCGCCGCCCTTCATCTCACATCCAAGCCAACTGTCAGCATCTCCATTGATAGTGATCTTGCCGCCTTTCATGTTCGAGCCGCAGTGCATATCCACATTGCTGTTGATTAGGATCTCACCCGCAGACATATCCTGACCGATGCGCTTTACGCGTGATACATCGCCATTAAAAATAATTTTCGTATTCTCAACGGTGTCCGAACCATCGACCGACACATCGAACAGGTCACCGATAGGGGACTGCGCATTACCATACCATACCATTATCGCTTCAATTTCATCCTTTGATTTTGATGCGAAATTGTCAGGCGTGATAGCATCCGCCTCTATAGGTACGATATTATGTTCTTTCAGTGAAAGTGTAACTGTCTGCATTTATACCGCCTCCGTAGTGATCTCAACAGGATGCGGAAGATATTCATCCTCGACCATATAGTTTGCCTGGCCCACAGTATAATACCTCTTGAACTTCTGGACAAGATCCACCTGCATAGCATCGTTGATCGCCTGCGGCATTTTCGCATTCACCCAATATGTCCTACCTTCCGGAGTGGCTAGTATCTCACCGTCCTTCACAACTACCTTACCGTCTTTGATAGTGTATATAGCATTGCTGAATGCCTTCTTGACTGCTTCATGCTCAACTGAGGTATCAACCGAATCAGGATTGATATCATAGATTGCAACATCCGCATCCGCACCGACACCCAAGTTACCTTTGCTGGGCAGGCTATATATCTTTGATTGCATAGCACGCGTCATAATCGCAAGCTCATACAGGTCAAGTTCCCTGTCAATTCCAGGAAGAGTCATACGTCCAAGTGCCATATCAGACAGTCCTTCGATAATCGATGCACGTTTCTTAGCACTCAGGAGGAATGTATAGGCTTCCGGATAGTTCACAAACGTACCGCCGTTCGGGCTGTCAGTTGTGAACATAACTTTCCACGGATCCTTTACCAGCAGCGCAAGTTCCAGTCCGATCGCCCACTGGACAGCGTTCACAAAATTCTTGGGCGAATAGGTAATCGGCACAACACCGGACGCATCCTCAAGTTCTACATCCTGATTGCTCCATTTTGCATGAAGCATTCGTGAGTTTGCATATTCCACAGGACCGTCTGCTGTCATTGTCATTGCAGGACCGAATATTGCCTGACCCATATCGAATGTCATATGGTCTGTAGAGTTGATATAATCCGCAACAATTGGAGCACCTGATTCAAAGTCACGCCATGATGTACCGGCATATGCATTAAACTGCACATGGGTAACGTGGAGTGCCTGCCTATCGCGGCTGGTTTTGAGTCCTTCCAGCAGTTTCATGGTTGCGATAGTGGTCTCGTAGTTTCCTGGTTTACCGAGATTATTGCAGTGTAAATGGATCGAGTGCGGAAGATTCAATTTTTCGTTTGCCTCTGCAAGTCCCACAACGATCTGTGCAGGCGTGACATCAAAATTGGGCACAGTATCGTCAAGTCCTGAAACGTTCTTTCCCCAGCCCCATGCTTCACCGCCGCCAGGGTTTACGATCTTGATTCCATATCCACGTGATGCGCGAAGCGCCCATGCAACATAAGCTGCAAGTTTGTCCGGCTCATCGTCCCGGATATACTCCATAACCTGCCAGTTGCTTCCAAAAAGTGTCAGGCCCAACTTGTCCAGGATCGGTATTGATTCGAATTCCTCGTGTGTGTGGCGTGCCCCGATTATAGGAATCGCAGCTTCGGCTATAGTTGTGTATCCCATCTTAGCATATCGGTATCCGATTGCAAACGTGTTGGGTGTGTTGTATCCGACCTGCGCCCGTGTTGTAGCGGTAGGTGGTATTTTACCAGACAATCCGGGTACAAGGTTAATACGCATATCATGCGGGCTCATGAAACGTCCCACATTGATCTTTCCAGCGCAGTGGGTATGACCATCCACGCCGCCAGCCATGGTTAGTTTTCCGCCGGCATCGATTACCTTTGCACCGGACGAAACACTCTCTACGATCTTGCCGTCTTTTATCGAAATATCCATATTCTCGCAATTGATCTTGTTGATCGGATCGCAGACAGCTGCATTCTTAATAAGTAATTCTGACATCTCACGCACCTCCCTTTAGTTCACGGACCTTCAGGATCAAATCGCTTGCAATCTCCTCATCAGTCTTAAACTTTGTATCAATCAATTTTTTCATTCTCAAGGATATACCATCCATCCTATATGCCGTACCCTCTGCTTCAATTCCCACAACTGCCGCAGGGAATACTACGTCAGATAATTCGGTGGTCGGGTTTGCGTATGGGTCGATCTGGATAACCGGTATCTTTGCAAGATATTTGAGTGATTCCTGCGGGAAGTGGGCACCTGCATCAGCAGCCGCGATAATCGCTGCATCCACATCACCACGTACCAGCACATCATTTGCCCCGGTTTCGCCAGGGTTATAATACGCAGTCCTGCGCGTAAAGTCAATTGCCATCGGAAAACCAGTTTCCCATGTTGCGACCTGTCCGAAGCCGGTAACATTGTAGTGACCGCGCATTCCGATCATGACACACTTTGAATGCTGGTTCAAGTCTGAGATAAGTGATGAGACCATGTCTCCATTCTTGTATTTCGATCTGGACTGTGTCACACCCATACCATAAAATATGCAACTGAACTTGGCTTCTTTTAGCATATTTGCAACTTCAATGATCTCTTCTTTTGGAATACCTGCCACTTTATCTGGCACAACATCTTCATGACCGTTAACAATTGACCGGATAGCTGCAAGATACAAATAATCGGATCCCTGTTCAAGTTCTACATATTTATCCGCAAGTTTTGCGGTATCGGTCTTGCGTACATCAACAACAACCATTTTGCGGTCCTTGCGTCCTTTCTGGGTAAAGAACCCTTTTGAGAATGATGAGTACCTGCTCATATGTCTCGGATGGGCGTGTACCGGATTACAGCCCCAGTATACAATTACATCAGCCCTGTTCTTAACCGCACCAAGTGTTGCGGTAGGTCCTCCCTTTTCCTGCACTGCAAGTGCGGATGGTCCATGGCAAACGTTTGCTGTTGAATCGATCAGGGAACCTGTCTCTTCTGCTAATTGAATAGCCTTGCTGATAGCTTCGCATGAAGTTGAGCACCAGCCGTATGAGAGCGTTCTTTTTGAGTTAACCAGTATCTTTGCGGCTTCATCGAGAGCTTCTTCATATGAGACATCCACGAGTTCACCGTTCTTACGTATCATCGGTGATTCGATCCTGTCATGCAAGAACATTCCAACGAATTTATTGCGCCCGAGAATACATGCACGCTCGACATCTGTGATTATATTATTTTCGACTGTTACTGTAATATCGTCGCATAGCGACCCACACAGTGAACAGATCGCATCTGTTATTACTGCCATTGTATCACCTTATTCGTAGTATTGTCTCATAAGCGCTTTCATTTCAAGTGGCTCTTCGCCAGTTGGTTCGATCTGTGCCGGAACACCTTTAAATCCAGGCATTCCACATCCGTGCGTATCCGGACTCAGGACTGCGTTAGCCCATGGTCCCATCGGGATGAACGCCAATCCGTCAGGGTTGCCGTCATTTGCCTTTGCGAATACTGAAACATCGCCAAACTCTGTAATGACCTTAAGATTATCACCTTCCGATACTCCTAATATGGTCAAATCTCCTGAGTTGAGTTCACAGTATGCACAGGCGTCAAAATACTCTTTATGAGTCTTTGCTTCCAGATATGCACCCTGGTAAGCAGTTCGTCCTGATATCAGGTTTGCTTCTAATTTCATTTGACTTACCTCACATAAATAAACAGTCTTTTCACTGAAATAGTATAATTAAATATACTTTCATACTTAAAAACTATCTGTTTTGTTTTTGTATATTCAGATATAATCTGGTACACTCCAGATAAATCTAGCCCAACAAGATTATTTTTTCGTCATGTGTTATTTGTAAAGTTGTGAACCAGAATTAATGAAAGCGTATTTGTTCGTATATATCCCTCATTTCAAGGTAATCTAATATACATATATATCAAGAGCACATTATTTTTTTGATTTTAGTCTCAGTTTTATTGGTAGTCAGCACACAGTTCTTATTTTTTAATCAAATTTGATCACAGGGTTTAATTTTCCTGCTCAGGCGTATCGCTTTGAGTTATTGGTTTTAACCGTTGAATATCGATGCAAGAAGGCTAAATCCATTCAATCGATATGCTTTAATATATCCATGTACTTTTAAGTGCTACAATGCCCGGGTAGCCTAGTTGGTTGGGGCGCCAGACTCATAGGGAAAATTTATCCGTGCGTCCAAATCTCCTGAGAAATCTGGAGGTCGCGTGTTCGAGTCACGCTCCGGGCATATTCATCTGATTTTTTTGATTTATCGTTTATCGTGCCGCAGAAATGCCATTACCATTGTTATTTATACTAACCCGCATCAGTTTTTTGTAACTTTTATTTACTGGTTTACTTTGGAGACTTTTTATTATTTTCTGGTGGCAGAATCATCTCAAACAAATTCATACACGTTACTATTCCATTTTTATTGTTTAATTATCAATAATATTTATATATCATGTTACTTATATAAGAATGTATGGCTAAAGGAAATATATTCATCAATAAATCATTAGCAAAAGAAGTAGAAGATGG
>JBQVMC010000111.1:0-5543 GCA_052361145.1 Methanosarcinaceae archaeon | reverse complement strand
GTGTGTTGCTCAGAATCAATGCCAGTGGCGACCTTGAACTATGACAAAAGCCTGTGAGATCACGCAACTTAGGACACGACCGTCGTTTTAGCAGATATGAGACATCCATGTTTGAATTGTGAACTATGTACTATGGGTTTGGTGGCAGTGGGATGTGCCGCCTAACGGCGTTCGCACCGGTTTTTGTTTCAATATTTTTTCAAATAGGACGAACTCATTTACATAACTATACAAATACTTTTATTTCACTTCACTTTATTTTGCTTTACCTCCACTTTTGGAAACAAGTTTTATGCGGAACAAGAAACGGTGCACGATTTTGTGATACTAACATGCACTTGGGGTATACCTATGTGTTTAGCCTTTTCGTGTACTCGATGTTATTATTTCCAAATAGGAACAACTTGCATTAACACATACAATACACCAATATCGAAACTAAACAACAACCTGCCCCAAAAAATACCCCGCAGTTGCATCAATTATTTCAACCTCATAAATCTGCCCGGGTAAGAGATCACCGTTTTTTATAACAACCGGTTTATATGAATCCGTGCGTCCCATAAACCCCTCAAACTTCGCTACTTTTGACACAAATACCATGCCCCTCCATCCGATCATATGCTTTTTCGATTCAAGTTTAATCTCCTCGCAAACACCATGAAGATTATTTGAACGGTTCACCATAATTCTTGAATCAATGTTGCGATACCCCCATGCTTTCGTATACGGACGCGGGGTGTAACGTGAGATATTAACCTTATCAGGCCTGTACTCCCTGACCCATTCAACCGTTCTTTTAAAATCCTCATTCTTCTCCCCCGGAAAACCTACAATGATATCGGTAAACAGTGTAAGATCGTCGAACTTGCCCAAAAACCTCGTGATAATATCATTAGCATCTTTTATAGAATAAAAACGGTTCATACATTTTAACACATCATTCGATGCCGACTGGATTGGAAGATGTAACAATTTGTATATGTTGTCGTTCTCAAACGCTTTCACAAGATCATCCAGTATCGGCATCACTGAAAATGGATTCATCATTCCGACACGAACCTTGAAATCACCCGGTATTGCAGTTACCATGTTCAAAAGTTCCGGCAGCCGTATGCCAGTATCCAGCCCATATTGTCCGTTATCCTGAGACGTGAGCCATATTTCCCGGCAACCATAATTAAGAGCTGTTTTAATGTCCGAAACTATTGATCCGGGATCAAATGACATCAGGTGACCACGTGCAAGTTTCACGATACAGTAAGCGCAACTGTAATTGCATCCCTGGGATATCTGGCAAATATGGATATTAGGATTAAAACGCACCCTTCCAGTGTTTAAAAATCCTTCCGGCTCTGGTGTGAATATTTCAATACGTTTACCCGGTATCAATTCACCATCCACATAATTCATTTCAATGCCATCTAACACATCTCCAATCCTTGATATCGAATTGACACCAAGTATATGTGATCTGGGATTACTCTTTAATATTACATCCAGCTGAACCTGCGGCATACAGCCGGCAACAACAACCTCAACCCCTTTTGTACCATATTCCCGTATTTTATGAAGGATCTTCTGCTCGGTCGTGTATTTCACAGTACATGAGTTTAAAACAACAACTTCAGCATCATTTTCACAAACCAGATTATGACCCATCCGCCTGATGGAATACATCATGATCTCTGCTGAAGCCTGGTTGGCTGAACAGCCGTATGTAGCAACGTGTACTTTCATGCAATTGAAAACATAATACGTGATTAGTTGTGGTGTTTACATCAGGCGAACCGGTGTTTCTTCCTTATCGACAATGTAGATGGTATCCGTAAACTTTACAACACCCGAACTTCCCATAGATATACTGTGTACTCTTGCATCCCCACCGCCAAAAAGATTAACCTCTTTTAAGAATTGACCCGGAGTGATTCCTGTTGCTGCAAAGATCACATCATTGCCTGGTACAAGTTTGTTAGTATCCATCACATCATTGATACTATTTTCTGTGATACCCATTGTAATCATCCTTGGCATCATTTCCTCTTTTTCTCTTGCGATCATCTCTTCCGATTTACCATTTGCCTCACTTGGAAGTACAAGTCTTGCAAGTATCTTTCCTCCAAGTATTTTCATTGCAGCTGCTGTAAGCACAGCCTCTCCCGAACCACCAGCACCCATAACAACATGTACACCTGATCCCCTGATCGCCGTTGCGATTCCCGGCATCAGGTCCCCATCCGAGATCAAACTTACCCGTGCACCCGATGCACGTATCTCCTTAATTTTCTTTTTGTGGCGTTCCCTATCAAGTATGACAACTACCAATTCATCGATATTCCTGTTAAGTGCCTTTGCAACAATTTCCAGATTATGGTCAACCGGAGCATCAAGATCAATTCTCTCACCAGGATGCTCTTTTTCATACCGTACTACGTCGCCACCAACAACGATCTTATCCATATACACATCCGGACCATGAAAAAGACCGCCTGGTTCTGCCATTGCCATTACTGCAATGGAACCCGGAATACCATCGGATGTCAGATTCGTACCTTCCAGCGGATCTACTGCAATATCCACAACAATATTACCTTTTCCAGTACCCAACTCTTCGCCAATATAGAGCATCGGTGCTTCATCGCGCTCGCCTTCCCCGATCTTGATCACACCTTTCATATCAAGTTCGTTAAGCATCCTGCGCATAGCTTCAACAGCTACGTGGTCTGCAAACATCTTGTCCCCGCGTCCCATCTGGTATGATGCTGCAATAGCGGCAGCTTCTGTTACATGTAGCAATCTTGGAAGCAGTGCCTGTTCAATAGGTCCGGCACCATTCATCATATTTTCAGCAGTTTTTGGGTGAGTCATGGTCATCATCTCTTTTCTTTACAGGACTATTTCAATGTGCAACAATGTATTAATCATTTCCATTATCACCTCAACACATCAACAAGAGCAACGCGTTCAATCACAAGTTTTGGTATTTTATCTTCACCCACAGCCTTTATTTCGGGTTCTGTGATGTTGAATTGTGAAATAATCAATTCCCGCTTGTATGCGGAATAACCAATAAGAGGTTTTTCATTGATTATTTCTAAAAGAGCATTGAATGCCAGTGAAACTCCCTGCTTATCACCAACAATAACAAACGCTGCCCGATTATCACCTTCGTGAAGCCCCATTGAAAATGCCTTTTCTATCTGCCGCTCACCTGCTGCGTAACGCATAATCTCAACACCAAAATCATTTGCTACGTTTATGTGTGCCTCCATTGCACCAATGGCTTTTTTTACAGCAAAACGGATGTGTCGTTCTCCTGCGACCTTATCAGCATTCAATGCCTGGATTATGATATTATTAGAAGATGATATTTTATTAAGGACTTTTAAAAATCCACGCAGGTCTTTGATGTGAACCAGTCCACTTGTAATTTTGATATCCATAATTTACAAATTGGAATGTGATTGAATAAGGATGACGGTTGGACGTCAGGTTAGCCTTTTTGTACTTACCTGTGAATGCAATAAGTAGTATAGTTGCTATATAACTCGTTCACATTGATCTTAATAATTATTCGCAGATTTGCTGCGGTTTGGTGTGCCAGCGCAACGTTTGACTTCTAATTATCCAATGACAGATGCGGTTTAGTATAATAACGAAACATCGCCAATATATTTAATATGATTGCAAGGCATTACTTACTACTTATTCTCACGCATCCACATTCCAACCGTGATCAACGAAAGCGCCGTAGCGGTAACATTTCCATTCCCTTTACCCCACGATCCATTATCATTCATCTCCCCAAGCAACCATAGGACAGATGCACCCATTTTATCCTTAAACCCCACAAGCATCAGCACCTGTATAATAATATTGCTTGTGGATATGAACTTCCAGCCTCCGTCCGCCCCACGTTGTGAAAGTATCCACTCCGCACGCTCGTTAATAAAATCTTGATATAAAACGCTATCAAAGAGTGCGTTCTGTTTCCACAAGGCGTTTATTATTAGAGCCGTTGTCCCGACATGCTCCCACTTCGCACAATAGTTATTAACAAGCCAACTGCACGCACTCTTACAGGGTTTATTCATACCGGCAAGAGCCGCCAGTGCGTATGCCGTGTCGTATACGTCCTTGTTCCACGAACCGTCGTGCTGGTGATCTATAATCCATTGCTTCGAATAAGAGGGCATAATCCCAATGTTAGTAAGAGCTGAACACGCTCTTGCAGTTTCCCGTACTGAATTATTCCATGCAACATCTTGTTTCATACTAATCAGGTGTGCAGCATAATGACCAGTCACATTCCATAGAGCACAGGCAGTGACCATGTGAGATAATTCCTTGGCAGAATCCGGCTGCTGGCTTTCTATCCAATCAAATGCTGCGCGTACAGTATTATTATTCATGCAATAAAAGATGTAACAATTGTTATTTAGTGTTTCTTTCAAATCCGGTTCGAAATAATCATTTTGGTTTTGCTCAGGAAACGAATGATAGATTATGTTAAAAGTTGAACTAAATGATACTTCTTACAGCAATTTACGTCTCGTGATTTTGTTTATACCAATCTGTATAAAACTATATTGATCATATACAATATAAAAAAAGTTGGACAGGTCTTAAAACAGTAGATATCAAATATCTTTATCTATGTTTGACCTGCATAAAATACATGAGTGGAAAGGCTCAGCACATGGCCTTTTTGAATGGCGTGGGGGAATCCCCCACTACTAGTATATTAGTCATAAGTTTCGCCATTCGGTATTCTCATAGCCAGAATCTTTTGTTCATGTGGTTTTAGTTTATGGTACATAATATCCATAGCTGTCATTGAATGATAGCCTCTATCTAGCAGGTTATGCTCGCTATGAAAATTGTTCACTGCCCAATTGAAAGCATCCCATACCTTCCAATTGTCTTGATATACCTTGTCTACCGCTGCATTTATTGCAGGCTCCATATCGTGCATCAAATTTTCTTTGTTATACAATTCTACCATACAGTAAAGTCACCTCCATTAGTAACATAAATATTTGTGTATTTAATATTTGGTGTTACAATTGTTATGTATAGTATCACTGCATGATAAAGCTTTCCTTTGGTTAAATCTTGGGACAAAATTTGTTTAAACTTCTATCGTAACAATTCAGCCCGTCCAAATATCACCTAAAACATTCAGTTTCTTTACGTGATGCCACAAATTAAATTCCACTCATGCAACTGGCAGGACTGATTTCACATCCGAAGATATCGGATAATTATTCACAACCATGGTCATAAGGAATGAACGGGAATCATGCAAATAGACTGCTAAAGATCAGTCGTGAATCGTATTGGGCTGGTTGTGTCGCATTATCTGGAAATTCAGCTGTGCCATGCGCCCGCACTTCGGACATGATTTAATTAATTATTATACCCCGCAGCTCTGCTGCGGTTGGGTGTGCCGTCGCAACGTTTGACTTAATGCAGAAAAATCCTTCTCGTCCCGTGATAACTTTGCTCTCAACAAGTTTCAATGCATCTTCTTCATTAAGTTC
>JBQVMC010000110.1:0-5570 GCA_052361145.1 Methanosarcinaceae archaeon | reverse complement strand
TATGCCGGTCGTTTTAGCTTTTGATAATAAAATAATGGCGGCTCTTTTTTTTGCGCAGTTGCTTCCGTGATGATACAATGCTCAGTATCGGTAAGTGACGGCAAATCGAACATAATATCAGTCATAAAATCTTCCATCACCGATCGTAATGCACGAGCGCCCATTTTTCTTGCAACCGCTTTTTTTACAATAACTTTCAGAGCAGCTTCCTCAAATTCGAGAGAAATTCCATCCATTTCAAAAAGTTTTTTATACTGTTTAACCAGGGCATTACGCGGCTTCACCAAAATTCTCATTAATACCGATTCATCCAGTTCATCCAGGGTATTTACTACGGGTAAGCGGCCGATAAGCTCCGGAATTAATCCAAAGCTCAATAAATCTTCGGGTTCCACCTCGTGCAGGATTTCGCCAACGCTCATCTCGCGCTTTTTAGCGATTGCCGTACCGAATCCCATTGATTGTTTGCCGATTCGATAGCCAATAACTTTTGTTAATCCTTCGAAAGCACCGCCGCAAATGAATAAAATATTTTTTGTGTCCAGATTTATAAGATTTTGCTCGGGGTGTTTTCTGCCACCTTTGGGCGGAACCGCGGCGACCGAGCCTTCGAGTATTTTTAGCAACCCTTGTTGAACGCCCTCACCGGAGACATCCCGCGTTATCGATGGGTTGCCATTTTTACGAGCGATTTTATCTATTTCATCTATATAGATAATACCGTGTTCGGCTTTATCAACATCAAAATCGGCGGCTTGCAGCAATCTAACCAGAATATTTTCTACATCTTCACCAACGTAGCCGGCCTCGGTCAGGGTGGTTGCATCGGCAATGGTAAAAGGTACTTTCAGAAATTTTGCGAGTGTTCGGGCAATAAGCGTTTTTCCGGTTCCGGTCGGGCCAATAAGCAGGATATTACTTTTTTCAAGTTCGACTTCACTGAATGGATCGATAGTATCGATGCGTTTATAATGATTGTAAACTGCAACTGCAACTGCTCGTTTAGCTTCTTCCTGACCAATTACGTAGGCATCCAGTTCTTTTTTTATCTGGATCGGTGCGGGAATTTTGTCAAGGGCTTCAATAGATCTTTGATTTAAATCCTCACGGATAATTTCGCTGGCATTTTTCACGCATTCATTACAGATATAAACATCAGGACCTGTAACTATACTATCTACTTGATTTGAATTTTTTCCGCAAAATGAACAAATAAATAATCTTTCTCGCCGTTTGATTGAACCGGGCATCCCTTTACCTCATTGTCTTTTCTTAAAATACGATGGCCTATATTTTTTCTAACTGATTTTTTTAATTTTTTCGCTTTTTTTTGATTTGCGTGAAAGAATTTCGTCTACAATTCCATATTCTTTAGCTTCTTTTGCCGACATAAAGAAATTGCGCTCAGTGTCCTTTGAAATTCTTTCGATAGATTGGCCTGTGTGGTGTGCGAATATTTCGTTCAGTCGCTTACGAATTTCCAGAATTTCTTTTGCATGAATTTCGATATCGGTAGCTTGTCCCTGGGCACCTCCGAGCGGTTGATGAATCATAACCCTCGAATGCGGCAGCGTGGAACGTTTTCCATGTGCACCGGCAGCTAATAAAAGAGCGCCCATACTTGAAGCCTGTCCCATGCAAATTGTAGCCACGTCCGGTTTGATATATTGCATTGTATCATAAATTGCCAGCCCTGAGGTGACATATCCACCCGGTGTATTCAAATATAGAAAAACATCCTTATCAGGATCTTCTGCTTCTAAAAATAAAAGCTGCGCAATTATTAAACTGGCGATCGAGTCATCAACAGCAGAGCCAATGAAGATAATTCTTTCTCTCAACAAGCGCGAAAAAATGTCATACGATCTTTCACCTCTTCCTGTTTGTTCCACAACTATCGGTACTAATGCCATTTTAATTCCTTTCAAATCAATATAAACATATTATTGCTGCACAATCTTTGGGTTTAACAAATTTTTATAGGGCACGTTTTTTTCAATAACATTTGAGTTTTCTATCACAATATTTAGTATCTTTTTTTCACGCAATTGTTCTTTTAGCCGGGATTTTGCTTCGTCGGTTTTAAACTGATTGCGAAGTTTTGTTTCATCGACATTTTCTGATGCCGATATCTCTTTGAAATAGTCTTCAAAATCAGTATCCGCGATTTCAATACTTTCTAATTCTTCAATTTTATCTTTTAACATAGTCCATTTTATTTCCCAGATTGCATCTGCGCGATATTTATCTCGCAAAGTATTTTCATCGAGTTCTTCTTTTGACTTTTTCTTTGCATCTTCAATAAGGACATTTAAATAATTATTAATCATCTCTTCCGGCAAATCAAGAGGGTTGTTTTTTACTAATTCATCGGCAACAAGATTGTTGAATTTTCGCAAAGAGATGGATTTGGCTTCGTGTGTTAAATTTTCTTTGATGCGGTTTTTGAAAACCTCGAAATTTTCAAAATCGCCCAGGGTTTTGGCAAAATCGTCATTCAATTCGGGAAGAATACGTTCCTTAATTTCTTTGACTTCGACTTCATAATGCTCATCAACTTTTTCGCCTTTATCCGGAACGGTTGTACCGATCGTAAGTCTTCGTTTATCGCCGGCTTTTGCGCCGATAAGTGGTAATGAATATTTGTTTTCCTCTGAATCGTCGATATGTAATACCTTATTATCTAACTTATCGCCGACAACAGGCAAGCCCGATACATCAACCCGTTGAACATCCGCAATAACATAATGTCCTTTTTGCACTTCCCCGTCAATCGAATTAATGGTTGCACGTTCGTTGCGAATGCGTTCAATCGTTTCGTCAGTATCAGAATCATCAATTTGATAAATTTCTTTCTCGAAATCAAAACCTTTGTATTTATTAGATTCAAAATCCGGGGCAACTTCGATAATAGCTTTGAATACTAGTCCTGTCTCAGGTTTATATGAAACATCTTTTACGGTTGGTGAAGAAACGGCATGAATCTTATTTTCGGTAACCGCTTCCTGCAAGGCCTCTTTAACAGTTGTTTCTATGACCTCTTCCTGAACTTTTTCACCAAATATATTTTTCAATAAACCGATGGGAACTTTACCTTTTCGAAAGCCTTTTATCGCGATGTCTTTACGGAACTTTTTATAAGCGTCCGTAAATTTAATTTCCATATCACTGGTCGCGATTGTAATTTGTAATTCCTTTTTGCCCGCTTCGATAGCTTCAATTTTTGCTTCCAAACAATGACTCCTTCTTATTGGTGATTGTTTTAGAATGAATTTTGCGTATAAAAAAATAAGCAAGACGTTTATTTATTACGCTCGCTTGTTATTACTAAGGTAAAGCAAAATGTTTGTGCGAGAGGGGGGAGTTGAACCCCCATGCCCAAAGGGCACTAGATCCTAAATCTAGCGCGTCTGCCAATTCCGCCACTCTCGCGCTTGCATTTGTATTTTCAATAGATTAACATATCGCAGGTTATTTTAAAGAGCACTAATATAAAAACTTTTTAAATGAAAGTCAATATTTTTTTGACCTGTTAATTTAAAAAAATCAATTCCTGACTACAAGCATTATGTCCCGGATTTCGAATATCGTAAAGCATTTTGCGTCGGGCGTAGAGTGAAAAGCGATTTGCATATTCGATTAGTGCTCTTACGCTTATCGATTTTCTTCCATAGAATTGGAAATCCCCCAGAAATAAGTTCATGGATTTTTTAATTCCAATTGCATGGGAGTTTAATTTCTGTAGACAAATTTACACTCGACGGTTTGAGGCAGAGCTTCGTTAGACCTTTACTGCTCATTCACCGTTTCCAGCTTCCAATCGGTAATCCGCCTTTCTTCGGTGCTGAAATTTATTCCCATGAGTATTATTTGCCGATTATCCTGGAGATGCTTTTCATGATAGCGTTTGCTTCTGATCTGCGCAATCGCCTTTTCAGCAGCCTGATTGCATTTGAGTTCGATAATATAAACTTTATCTTCAAAATGAACTTCGATATCAACCTGGCCCCGGGCGCTTAATACCTCGGTGTGTACCAATACTCCACTGGCTGAGAGCATCAAATAAAATACGGTATGATAATAATGCTCGTCCTGCTTCTGAATATGCGGATAGGGAATTGAGGATAAAATCGCATTCACCGTTTCGATGAATTTGTCAATTGCTTCCTCGCGTAAATAGTATTGCAAACGCTTGTATTGTACCTTCTGGCTGGAGTCGGGCAAGTCCACTATTTGGTCATAAATGTAACTAAGAAAAGATGTTTTGACTTCCTGATTGGGATAACTCAACCGGTATAATTCATCCTGATAAGCTTTGATCGTCAGATACCCGGTTTGGAATAAGAGCGGTTCCAGTTCCAGGTCACCTATATCGTAAACGGAAAAGCTCATTGCATCCAATTCCAGCGTTTCGATTTCAGGGATCTGGTATTGCTTTTCCTTGATCAGGTTCACTAAAAAACTTGGCGTAGCGGTTTCAAACCAGTAGCTTTGAAATTTTTTATGTTTGAATAGTTTTAAAACAGAGTAAGGGTTGTAAACTTTATCATCCCTGTCGGAAAACCGATAGCCATTGTACCATTGCTGAATTCTTAGTTTTATTTCCGATTTATCGATTTTTAAATGGTTGGTTAATTTTTCAATATATCGATCAAAATATAAATATAATTCATTCCCGGTATAGCCCAAAATAGAGCAAAATGGTTCTTGCATGCTTATGTCGTCCAGATTATTCAAGTCGGAAAAGATGCTGACTTTGGAAAATTTAGATATCCCGGTCAAAAATACAAAGCGCAAAGCTGCCGATACATCTCCATGTTTTAATGTACCGAAAAAATCTTTCAGAATAGTCCGATTTTCAATAGCTATTTTCAGTTTTTTTTCACCCATTCCTAAATGAGATATCAAAGGGCGATCGTATTCATCTACTAATACAACAACCTTTTCTTGATATTTTTCATTTAAAGCCAATATCAATTCCTTGAAAGATTCGGGAAGCAACTCACCGTCAATTTGCAATCCATTCTCTTTGCCTATTGTGTTTAATGTTGTCAATATACCCTTTTTCAGACCTGTCGGAGTATCCGATGTAATACCGCTAAAATCAATTAACACTACCGGGTGCTTTTTCCATTGCCAATCCGCTTTTTCAATCCACAAACCTTTAAATAACTCTTTTTTGCCTTCAAACAATGCCTTGAGCGTGGATACCAATAATGACTTGCCAAATCGCCGGGGACGCGATAGAAAATAAAATGCCTGGGGAATACGCACCATTTCGTAAATATAACGGGTTTTATCTACATAAACGAAATTACCTTTAATCATTTCTTCAAAGTTTTGTACCCCGACAGGTAGAAATTTTTCCATCGTTTTACTCCGCAAACTTTTTTTTCGATAATTATCAACGCACTCTCAATTATTTAAACAGCAGAATTGCCCCTCGAATAATAAAATTCATTCGCAATTATTACTGTTCCGAATGATTCACCCTTTCCAGCTTCCAATCGGTAATCCGCCTTTCTTCGGTGCTGAAATTTATTCCCATGAGTATTATTTGCCGATTATCC
>JBQVMC010000109.1:0-5600 GCA_052361145.1 Methanosarcinaceae archaeon | reverse complement strand
TTATCTGGCGAAAAATTTTGTTTTCAGTATATTCATATTCATTGCCAAATTCACTGAATATATTCTGAAGAATCGAGGTGTCGAAATAATTACCAAAAGTAGTGTTTATTGTTACCATTTTTAGCACCAATACTATAATTACTTCATGATTTATATAAATATGTTTTTTCTGTGATAATATGGTGGATTTTTACTGCATAACTGGATTCTGGAATTGTGCCCGATGGGGGACATTGAACATTGCTTTTTTGAGAGATTTTGCCCATTTGTCGGTGTGATTCTTACCACAATTCGTGCAGATGTGACTGTTGCATCCAAAATGAACAGTTTTGAACTCCCCACAACATTCGCATTGATATACAAAGTAACCCCGATTTTCGTCCTTGCAGGAAAGCATTTTGTTGACTTCTTCGATCTCAACAATGCAAAGGCTATCTGTTGCAGTGAGGCAAAACGTGTTCCAGTTGTTATTGTCCTCAAATATGTGCTTAACAGTAATGGTTGGTTTGAATAGGGGGATCGTGGGATACAATAACTAGATGAATGTTGAGAAGAGGTTTATATGATTTGCTACGTGAATGTGAAAAGTTATAAATTATATACTAGAACAAATTATTTAAATGTATATATTTTATAGCGGAAGCAACCGATGATATTTATGTGAGGAAATGTAATGTGACAAAGTCAAGTTAATGCCGCCGAAATTGAGATTAATGTGATGGATATCGAGTGTACTGACAGGCGGATATTTGGTTTTTCCTTAGAAAAGGATATCAAATAGTAATCCCTTTATGTTGGCATATGTTATGTAATCATGACGCAATATAATATAAAAAATATTGGTACAACACATAATAATACTTAAACCATATTAAAAACGTGCAACAACCATTCAATTTTTCAATTTATATCGAAATTTCAATTTCAATTTTTAAAAAGGTGATTATCCAATGCGACTTCGACTAAAACTTGGTCTTTTGATCTGTATCTTATTGATGACACAAACCGCATTTTCATACCCCGAATATTCAAATGAGAGTACGACGGCAGCACCGAGCCCAATGCACGGATCTTCCCCTGTTAATAGCGTTGGAAACGTTGTTGTTCTCCGGCAACTGATAGAAGTAGATATCTCAAGTGCCGAAAATGTAATTGTGCGGGAAACAATAGTATTTAGGACAACAGGCAATTACACCACAGACTTGATGGTATGGTTGCCGGATGACGCTGAAATTATGAGCATATCCCGCCAGAACATGACAGAAGATAATCCAGCAATTCAATTGCAATATATGCAAGAAGGAAACATTTTAAAATTTAATGATGCAGAACGGCTCAATACCCCGGGTATTATGGCACCTATGTATGCATTACACTATGTGATTCCTATTACAATGGATAAAGAATCGGAATACACCAAAATTATCCAGTATCCCACATATATAAATTATCCAGTATCCAGTTTGATAGTTACGGTAATTCCTGCTGAAGGAATGGATATTGTTATCAAGGACGAAGGCGGAAATGTGATACAGGGTGACATCATAGAATTAGGAATTAATGCGGTTATACACACATGGTCATCACCGGAATTTAAGGAATTTACCATTAGTACGAAATCAAAAGGCAACACCACTAACATATTACCATACATTGCAATCGGAATTATAATCCTAGCAGTACTTACACTCCCATTTATCCGGGAGAAAGTGAAAGGTGGGAATGATAACAAATTCGCAAAAAAAGTTGGTACTTCAAAAGAAGAAAAAAAAGAAAAAGAGGACAGCGATCATAAAAATAAGAGTAAAGTGATAAATGTTGGTGAGACTATCACTACAAAAGAACCTGACCTGAATGAACTGGAAGACAGGTATGATGCCACTCTTTCATTGTTGAATAAGATCAAAAATGACAGGGACAGTGGAAATCTCAGTGAAAAGGAATATAAAATATTGTCTGGAAAATACAAAATAGAAGCCATCGACCTGATGAAAACAATCGATGAACTACAGAATAAATCCGGACAATAGAAAATCGTAAACAAAATCCAATCCCTTCATAACTATATTATGAGACTTGATGCATATCTTGTAGAAACGGACCAATTCAGTTCAAGAGGTCGCGCAAAGCAGGCAATACTGAACGGGTACGTACAAGTAAACGGTAATATTATTCGAAAACCTGCAAAGGATGTGTCAGCAGATGATAATATCGATGTTGCGGAGGGAATGGACAGGCCTGCCGGTTATTTCAAACTAAAAGAGATCCAGGAACACATCGGATTGATACGTAAAGGAGATCAGGTTCTTGATCTTGGGTCAAGTGCCGGTGGATTTCTTATATTTGCATCCGGGATTGCAAAATATGTGAAAGGAATAGAATTTAGCCGTGTTTTTCGCTCCGAACTTGGTAAAATTGCTTTTGAAAATGAGAATGTTTCAGTAATATTCGGGGACGTATTCACAATTCCGCTTAATGAATTATCTGCCGTGCCGGTTGATGTTATCTTAAGCGACCTGACACTTGACCCATCCGATTCACTTGAAGTGCTTGAAAGGGTTTTGCCATTATTAAAAGATGGAGGCAGATTGCTTCAGGTTATCAAGATAAAGGATCGCGGGAATAGAAAACCTTTGTTGAAACAAATAAATTCAATGGGACTAAACATAATTGATGTGTTGGAATCCAAAAAAGAGGAAATATATATCGTAGCAAGTAAAAACGATTAAAATCTGAACTAATGGGGAATAGGAAAATCTTGAACTATAAACATATCTCCAATGACCTGAAAATATATAAAAGTGGTGAGAATGATAGTATTGATACACCAATCCGCCTCTTTGTTGCCGGGTTACATGGTGATGAATGGCGCGATACATCCGAATTCTTATTGAATATGACCCCACCTAAAAAAGGCACACTGGCAGTCATCCCGATAGTGGACAATGGTGAATATGTTTCCACTCTTGACAATAGTTATTACACCAGTGTTGGCAGCAGGATAATTGATGCAGTTGAAAACCTACATCCAGATATCTATGTAGAATTGCACTCATACGCGGGGAATAATCTTGCAAAACTTACGGATGAGGATCGCATAAATAAAACAGGAGTTCCTGCATATATTGAACTAAAAAATGGCGTACTTCTTGGATCGGTTCCACCCTACATCCGGCTCAACCATTTTTCAATGGATGCCCTGTGCCTTTCCTTTGAGATCCGAAAGAACAGTATGCAATCAAATATTTTTGCTGCCAAGATACTTGATGTTGTCAAAAAATGCGTTTCAAGAGATGAATTTGTAAAATACATTGAGAAAAAGTATCCCATGCAGGCAAAGATAGCTATTGAGAATTATAACAGGTTTTATGGTTTGTAAGAATACGACCCGGATCTTACAAACCACCTGTTGAAAATTTCTTAAATATTTATCTGCGACTCTCAAGCATAGGTGCAGACATCCCGTCATAGTTATGGATGTTATGCGCAGGATCCACATCAGCCATTGATTGTCTTTGTGCCGTTAATACATCATCAACCCTGAGTATCATGATAGCGGCTTCCGATGCGGATTTAATTGCCTGTGTCTTTACCCTGAGCGGATCAACAATACCATTTTCAAGCATATCTTCTATCTCACCTGTAAACACATTCAATCCGGCATTTTTCATATCGGTGTGAGCAGCACGGAGATTTAGTATCGCGTTGATGGTATCATGTCCGGCATTTTCCGCAAGTGCTTTTGGTATTGATTCAATGGCATCTGCAAATGCCGATATTGCCATCTGTTCGCGACCACCGACTGATACTGCATAAGCACGCAAGCCAAGTGCTAACTCGATCTCAGGTGCACCGCCGCCAGATACGATCGTCCCATCTTCGATAACGTTCTTGACAACATGCAGTGCATCGTCAAGACTACGCTCTACATTTTCTGTGACGTGTTCAGTGCCGCCTCGTACAATGATCGACACTGACTTTGCATTCGTACATTCCTTGATATAGGTCTTTCCGACTTCGGATTCGCCTTCCTGTTCAACAAGCCCTGCACTACCAAGATCATATGCCTCAATCTCGTGCACATTGCGAATGATGCGTGCACCTGTGGCGCGTGATATATTCTTCATTTCGCCATCTTTTACGCGGCGCGTTGCATAGATGTTGTTCTTTTGCAGGTAATGAACTGCATGGTCATCAATGCCTTTTGAACAGAATACGACATTAGCGCCGCTTTGTACAATTGCATCGACCATTGTCTTAAAGGAATTTTCTTCCTGTTCTACAAATGCTGCCATCTGGTCAGCAGATTGGATCTGTATTTTTGATTTGTTGCCGGTCTTGCCAAGTTCAATTGGCGTATCGATAAGTGCTATCTTTGCATTCTCGATTCTTTTTGGCATGTTAGGGTGAATACGCCACTTGTTAAGCACAACCCCTTCAATAAGTTCGGTATCATTGATCCTGGAGCCCACATCCTGTATGATAAGTATGTTGTCATCAATATTTATTGTATTATTGTCCCGAATTGCAAGCACTGCATCTACGCATATTGATGAAAGCAGTTTTCCATACGCTTCGATCGCTTTGCCTGTAATCGATGTTTTTGCGATTTTATTCAGCATCTCTTTGTCATCTGCTGTGACCGGGACTGCAAGATCTTTTAATAGAATTACAGCCTTTTCGGCGGCTGACCTGTATCCTTTCACGATCATGGTAGGATGGACACCTGTTTCAATTAATTCCTGTGCATTTTCAAGAAGCGCACCTGTTAGGACAACTGCAGTTGTTGTACCATCACCTGCGATATTCTCCTGTGTACGTGCAACTTCAACTATCATTTTCGCGGTCGGGTGTTCAATAGCCATCTCTTTTAGGATGGTAGCACCATCATTTGTGAGGACAATGTCACCAATTGCATTGACAAGCATCTTGTCCATGCCTTTTGGTCCCAGTGTTGTTTTGACAATGTTTGAGACTGCCTTTGCCGCATTGATATTCATGGACAGTGCATCTTTTCCTTTTGTGCGCTCTTTACTTGGATCTATAATAACGATTGGCTGACTGCCATATTGTCCTGACATTTATTTTAAGCCTCCTAAAATATGATAAATCTAAAATTTGTATAATATTAAATTTGTATGTGAATCAGATTTAACTGTGTGTGGTTCTATAAATATGTTTCGAGCGCGCATTTGTATAAATATCCCATCGAGTCAATGTTGGCTTGGATTCCACCTACAAGCATCAGCAAACTGCTCCTGCAAATCCGCCTTGTAAGTGGAATTTGTGATGTCATGTAATAGATCGGGATTGATGATAAGCCATTTACGGTCATCGATTATCCAGTTGCTAAGATGGCATGTTCCATAATACACAAACATGAGGAAGCTAAATTGTTCATAAATTTCTTTTGGCAATGATGGGGAGACTTTTTATTATCTTCTGGAATAGTTTGGAAAACCGCAGAGTCGCAGAGACACGCAGAGAAAAATAGGTAGTGCTCCAGAAATCGTGACCTTTTATAATAGTGACTAATGGCCCCTACCCCAATATCATACCCTTCTTGACTTATCATATTTTCCCTCCCTTATTCATCTCAT
>JBQVMC010000108.1:0-5753 GCA_052361145.1 Methanosarcinaceae archaeon | reverse complement strand
CGGACATCAGAATCATCGTCTTTCAGCAGTGGTACCAGATATTCGATAGCTCTCTCGCCACCAATTCTTCCGAGTGCTATCGCAACCGCCTCCCGGACATCAGAATCATCGTCTTTCAGCAGTGGTACCAGATATTCGATAGCTCTCTCGCCACCAATTCTTCCGAGTGCCCTCGCAGCTGTCACACTGACATAATCATCGTATTTCAGCAGCGGTACCAGATATTTAATAGCTCTCTCACCACCAATTCTTCCGAGTGCTACCGCAGCCGCCTGCTTGGCACCATGCTCATCGTATTTCAGCAGCGGTACCAGATATTCGATAGATCTCTCACCACCAATTCTTCCGAGTGCTACCGCAGCCGCCTTCTTGACAGAAAACTTATCGTCTTTCAGCAGCAGTACCAGATATTCGATAGCTCTCTCACCACCAATTCTTCCGAGTGCTATCGCAACCGCCTCCCTGACAGAAAACTTATCGTCTTTCAGCAGTGGTACCAGATATTCGATAGCCATCACACCACCAATTCTTCCGAGTACTACCGCAGCCGCCTTCCTGACACCAGGCTCATCGTCTTTCAGCAGCGGTATCAGATATTCAATAGCTCTCTCGCCACCAATTCTTCCGAGTGCGTTCGCGGCCGCCTGCTTGGCACCAGGCTCATCGTATTTCAGCAGTTGTACCAGATATTCGATAGATCTCTCACCACCAATTCTTCCAAGTGCGTTCGCGGCCGCCCGCCTGACAAAAAACTTATCGTCTTTCAGGCGCTCTATGAGTTTATCCTCGATATCTTCAAACTGGTAAGAGATATAAGAAAGAACTTCATTCGCCCCGCCTCTCCACATATCAAATCTTCCGCAAAGGCTTAAATCGAGTAGTTGGTTTTTTATCTCTTCAATGTCAAGGGATTTGATTCTCGCTCTTTTGATATCCACTTCCACAAGACATCTCCCGATGAGGAAGAGATTGTTGTAAAAGAGGTCTTCATCTCTCCCTTTGTCCCATATCCGGTCCATCAACTCCTGGAATCGTTCGCTCTTCATGCCTGCATAGAGAGGTATGACCTCCTGCCAGTGCGGGTCTCTCTTCCTCTCTGCAATTGTTTGAATGCCGTCTTCTTGATTTGCCAGGTGGTATGCCGTGTAATACTCCTGAAATGTGAGGTGAAGGAAGTGATACTCGTGCGTGGTCAGTGGATGCAGGATTTCACTCTGAAATATCACATCGTCCAAAAGGTCTGCATAATGATCGTCTAACTTACCGGATATCCGTCTCAAGCACTCATTCAATTCTTCCTCTTCGAAGATGTGTCGGGGTGCTTTCTCCACTTCCTCAAAGTAATGGAATGCTAGGTCTCCAAAGACGCTGCCCACATTTATCCTGCGATTGAGACGCTTAATATCTTGGCTGGTTATCCCTCTTCGTTCAAGCGTCTTTAAAAGTCCGGTTACAGATTTCTTGTAAAGTTCTACCCTTCTTGTCGGCATTTCCATCCATGTTCCGGATTTTACCATGCTTTGATAGACAAAGCACTGGATTGAGAGGAGGAGTGGGTTTTTTGCCAGCATCTTGAGACGCGGGATTTGTATGTGCTCTATCAGACTCTCTGCTATTTTCTCATGGTCTGGTATCTCCTGGCTGCGCATCCAGTTTCTTATGAATTTCCGTGTTGATGGGTCTGATAGCTCTACCACCTCCAGCGTTTTATCGTTCAATATGCCTCCGGTATAGCCAACCTGTCGCGATGAAAGAAGATAACGTTTCAAATTCATTCCGATCTCATCAGAAACACTTTGTTTCAGATCGTGGGGTATCTCGTCAAATCCGTCAAGGAGGAATAACGCCTTATCTTCGTTGTTCAGGTCTTTCACTCTCATAACAAACTCTTCAAAATCCTCCTGATCCAAAGGAGTTCGCTGCCTATATTCTTCACACGCAAACTCGATGAGCGAGCCTGATTTATTTTTTGAATCGGTATATTTTCCGAGCGATATGAAAAAAGGGACCAGCTCACCTTTCAGGCGACCGTTTGCAGCCTCCAGTGTTAAGTACTTGAGAAGTGTCGTTTTCCCGGAACCCGGGTCTCCGAGAACAACGATCCTCTGCCATTTTTCAACGGCGGTCTCCGGGTCTATCTCTTCTTTTACCTTCTCAAGGTAACGTCTCTCAGTAAATAACTGGTATTCCTCCCCAGCCGCCCAATCGGGCATCGCGAACCTGTGCTCCGGGTCATGGACGATACCAGAGATGGCAAGCTTTACATACAAACTCTCCAGCGGGATGCTTCTGCTAACCATCAGGTTTGTTATGTATCTGAAAAAATCGTTGTTTTTTATGGATTCGACATACACCTGGATGGGATCTTTAGGAGGCGTAGGAGGTGCAACCCCGACTTCTACTAATTTTTTATGTATTTCATATAAATATATCAACTGATTTTTTAACAGCATCACCTTAAAAAGTTTCGCATTATATTTTTCTTCAGCAAATTTTTTCTTAATCTGATCTTCATATTTGAAAGTGTATCGATATCGATCTCTTTTTCACCTGTGATCTCCTCTATTCTCTTTTTCACTTGATCCGTAAGTTCTTCTTTGTCCTTTTGTGTATTATCTATTTTTGTACTGATAAAATATGTAATGTTCTCTTTATATCTATTGAAAAAACGAGGACTGATTCTACCACTCTTTTTGATGATGCACGAATAGAATCCAAATTCATCAGGGAATTCACTTGAATCCATTATTTCAAAACTGGCACCAGTTTTAGGGCTTATTTGCTTCAGAAGATATTTTATATCACTGTCATCCCAAACAACCACGTTCTTCTCAAGCTCATACGGCTTCTGAAAGTCTGAGATCACGAGAGTGCCGCCTGTTTTAAGTAATCTCAGCATATTTTTGAGTATCAGGGGAAGTTTGGTAGGATCTACCTCATGTAAAACGAGTATAGCCGAGATCAAATCGAACTTTTGATTAAAATCCATATCTTCAGCACGAACTGCTTTAAGATGTACTTGCTTTATTCCTAACGCTGATGCACTCTTTTCAACCGTCTCAAATAGATTATCAATAATATCTATCCCATAAAAATCGATATTTATGGGACGTAATCCTTCTGCATACAGGACTTCAAGATCTCGACCCTCGCCTACACCAACAGAAAGCCATTTTATTAATTTTCCTCTTTTTTCTGCTTTTAAATCGTGCAACTTCGATTTAACAAAATTCAAGGTTTTGGAGTTGTAATCCTTTCCTTCTATGAATTCCTTCAGATCTCTGCCGGTGTACATGCTCCAAACTTCACTCATAAGATCATCGACGGGCAGAATTCTATCCATGAGTGTAACTTCAGTGCGTTTCAACAACTAAAGCTTTAGCCCTACCGGGGCTGCCAACTTACGCGATGTTTGAACCATCCCCCCTCTGATGGGGGATTGAATACGCCCAAATAGCACGAGGAATCTTTTGAATAAATCTCGTGTTGGGCAGATAACCCCCAACCTGTATTTATCTGTGTAAATCAGTGGCTGCCACAGGGTTTTAGCCACAGTCTGCGAAAGCACGCGGCGCAGCCATTAACGCAGATTGCACTGATTTTATTCACAACTCAACAATAGCCGGGTTCATGGAATCTTCTGTGCTGACGCCAGACGGCAGACAACCCCGCCCTACGCCAACTGCCATTCATAGACGCGCTGTAAATCCTTCACTCGTTTTTATCATACGAACCGGTGTATGCTCTCTCACGTCCGCATGTATTCCCGCACGATCTCAGCAGACCCTTCTGATTTGAACGCTTTCATGAACTCGCCAGCCTCTTCGTACGCCCGCCCCTCAATCGCCGATACCGTCTCCTCGCTAAGAGAATAAAGCTCAGAAAAGAACTCTTTTATTGCAAACTTGCCACCCTTGCCAAAGACCTCGATATCCCGCTTCCCTTCCGCCGCATATTCCATAACCGTCCAGTCCCAGATCCGCTGATACAGGTCTGGCTCCTCTTCTTTCAGGACATCCCAGACAAGGTTCATCCAGAAGGTGCCGACGTTCCCCTTTATGATATCGCCATGCGGGAACTGCTCGGCAATCAGGTGTCGCGGCGTTCCAGTGATTCCGTGCTGCGCGATCCGCACATCGAGACCAGTCTCACGAAGTGCCTTTGCGACCGCTCTGGTACGCGGGATGTCGATTGTGACCTGCGCAATCGGGTTGCCCGCTTCGTCGAATATGTTCCCGTGTGTGCTCCCGTTTGCGATCGCAAGCACCTGCGGATGCACACCTGCCGAATTGAGCGATGTGATGAATGCCACAGCCTCCTCAGGCGTTGTCAAAACCATGCCGGAGCCGTCAGTCCGCCCGATCTCGCCGACCTCTGCCTCCAGCCCGAACCCGCTACCGCCCATCTCTGACTCTATGAATCGTGCGAGTTCGATCGTCGCATCGATGTTCGGCGCAAGCTCCTCCTCTGGAGTCCTGCCATCGAAGTTGAAGAGATGCGAGGCGTCGATCGCAAAGCTCGTGAAACCTGCTTTGATCTGCGCTGCGATCAATTCCTTAACCGAGTTAAGTTCTTCGACCGTTCCCTTTTTGACGCCGATATGATCCGCATGTAGCGCCCAGATATCGTGACCCACCTCACAAGCAGCCGCGCAACTGCGCATCGAGAGTTCCGCCGGGGTAAGTCCTGTGTACCCGCCTTCCAGATTGCACTCTGATTTCGCGAGTTCGATCATGATTGCAGAATCAAGGTCCTTTGCCGCCCGAAAAATCCCCTTCGTGACGCCGGGGACGATTCTGGTGTTGCACGCCATAACAATGCAGTTTTTGTCTTTCAATGCGTTGAATATAACCGATCCGGGTATTGGATTGCACTCCATAAGTCAAATCACCTCTATCTTCCTTTTCAGGTTCGTACGCATAATACTTTTCACGCGACCACCCAAATTCGCAAGTCCGCAATTCGTATCGCTCACGTATCAGTCACAGTAACAGTTCCGCGCATCGAATTCCCGTAGCCAGGGCAGTAGTACGAATAGTTGCCAGGCGTTGTGAATGTGTAAGCGAACTTCTTGCTGGGACCAATCGAATGGTTCTCCCAGAGACCGTCATCACTGACCAGTGTGAAGGTTGTGTACGGTTCTTGAAGATTGATCCAGTTCAGTGCCTCGCCCACGCGAATCGTATTAGTCCTCGGGGTGAGTGCATAGGACTGGATATATATCGGCTTTGGCGGATTCAGTTTGACAGTCGGTGTCGGCGTTGGTTCCGGTGTGGGCTGCGGAGGCAGTGTTGGTGTCAGAATTGCAGTCGGTGTCGGCTGCGGAGTCTGTGTTGGTTCCGGTGTCGGCATCGGTACGACATCCCCGTCCTTGTCAACGCACCCGGAAAAGACCGCTGCCAGAAGCAGCACCGTAAGCATCATTGATTTTAATTTCATTTTCTCCCTGCCAGCTTTCTATAGGTCTCCAGTCCGAATCGCGCTGTGACGGCATCGAGTTCGCCACAGGATTTGATGGGGCAGGACATACAAGATTGTGAAGACGCCGCAGGTTCTTAACTCTTTCGTCGAGGGGTTAGAGGGGCGTCCCTCCACATTCGTGGATCGCAAGCCCAAATTTATGGCTCTTTGGTAATTCGCGTTGCAAGCGTCTCGTAGATGAATTGTGCTGGTGTGACATTAAGTGCTTAGGGATCACGAATGGCACGAATAAACGAATTTCACGAATGCTAAACCGGAATAAATTCGTGCCA
>JBQVMC010000107.1:0-5844 GCA_052361145.1 Methanosarcinaceae archaeon | reverse complement strand
CTGCTGTACTTTCGTCATTCTGATATCCCTCTCTGCTTGATTATTGTCAAATGGTACATCAAAATCATACATAAACCGTATCCACTCCAAAAAGCAGGGTAAAATGTATATTCGGATTATATAAACCAAGTGCAAAAGCAGCTTTTGATTTCAAAATTGAGTCAGTTACCATTAGATTTAAAGCGGATATCTTTCGATTTCAAAATAGGGTCAGTTGCCCTTAGATTTGAAGCGGATACTATGAATTATTGTTCAAGTATCTCTTTAATCCTTTCAATAACCGCAATAGCATCATTGCGTTTTACATCAACTTCGTGTTCTTTGCAATATTCAATAAGCATATTCCCGACATCAGGTGAAAGTACCCCTTCCTTTATTCCCTTTTTAACCACTCCGAAATAAGTCCTTTCAATATAATGCGTCTTTTTCACGATGATCATTAACAGGTCACGGGTACCATTATCAATAATTCCCCCATCACATGCCGCATTAAAAGTTTCCCTAATATTCACCATCGGGTTTGATACAGGTTCAAAAGTATCAGGATTTGTAGCCACAGCCACCTCGTCATCGGCTTCGATAACACCATCACGGTACCATTCGTATATCTTGCCGACACCTATCATTCCATACGTGTCAAGTTCGGACGCACGGAGTGCTCCCATGCTACAGCCTCCGACAACAATAACCCCACTTTTCAGTGCCTTGGTTATTTCCTTATGGGCGACTGCTGTCTTATCAAAAAAAATACCATCAATTATTCCTATCACATTGTATCCATTTTTCACAGCCTTGCGTATGTCGCATCTGAAAACAGGTCGGCTGTATTTCACATCAAGTATCTCTTTTGCATCTTCATGGCTGATACTTGTGCCTGCAAATACGATAGGACGAAGTGTTTTATTCACCATGATCTCCGTCTTCTCCATGGTCGATCTTCCCTGGCGATCTTTTTCCTTTTCATTAACTTCATTCTCTTTCCAACACGTTCACGGTCAAGAGTGTAGAGTTCAAATGTTGGAATTATCACACGCACAACAGGCACTTTTACGTTTTCTCTTGAGAGGTTTACTACAATAACATTATCAACAAGACTCCTGAGATTGTCAAGCACAATCCTTATGTTGCCTGCCGGTGTTGCTGTCGAGATATCTTTTATTCCTGCAAATGATATAGTCTCTTTTTTCTCATACCAGAACTTGTTCATCCGTTTTATCTTTTCATACCCGATGTTACGGACAAACTTCTCGCGATCCGTATCCTCACGTGCTCCGTGTATCTGGACAAGCCTGGATTGGGCAGCTTCGGTGATTGCCCTACTGACTGCAATTTCAGGCTTCAGGTGCGAACCCGCACCCATAACCAGCATTGCAGGATCTTTTAACTTAATATCATCAGTTGCAGCAACAACTGTTATGACTTCGGTATCATGCTGGAGTATCCACAGTCGGATTTCCACATCTTCATCTTTAAACTTTTGGATAAGTTCATAATTAATACCATCGTTCTCTGTAAGAATTAGTTCCTTTCCTGGATTCCTGTTAAATTCAGCAATGCTCAATGCGTCCCTTTCAATCACTTCCAGCAACCCGTGAAATATTGCTTCTTCGACCACATTTCCTGCTGCAAGACCATTGGTGTTACTCCTAAAGAGTTTCACACATTGTCCTGGCACTTCATATGGATGGTAAACTGCATTTGAAGGGACGAATATCTCTTCGTTTTTTAGTAAATCCCATCCTCCAGTCCAGTCAACAAGCTTGTCCGGAATAAGGGGTTCTGGTAATAGAAGTAAATGCGGATCGAGTATACGATGTTCTGCTTCTGCTTCTTGATGTGATTTTATGATCGTTGGAGCTGAAATATCCACATCAATATTTTCATTGGTGCCCGCTCTTTCAGCAAGACACCTTTCAAAACCTTCCATCATTGAAGATATCCTTGCCTGGTCCCCTGTTGCTCCTTTACCTGAATATACAGAAATAGCACCTTTAGCAGCACCCGGTCGTATGGATGAAAACACCGGTATTCCGATCCTATCAAGATCAGTTATGTCTGCAATACGGGTAACACCGATCATCTTAAGTTGATCCTTGGCATTTTTCAGGGTTGTTTCTCCGTCGTATACTCTCTGGGTGCCATCTATATAGGACAGGGACTCATCAATCATTATTCCGGTCATGGTTAGCAAACTTTCCTGCATATATTATATATCTTACGACAAGTTCGAATGGATGTCCAATACAATAACACCAAAAGTTATCCGAGACTTTTTATTATCTTCTGGAATGGTGTGGAAAACAGCAGAGGTCGCAGAGCACGCAGAGAAAAATAAGCCTCTCTCGATTAATCTTTTTTGCCATGATCCGTTTATCCGGAATATATTAAAAAGTGTCAGTTATCCAATGGTTAATTATATGTATTATAACGTCAGTATAAGTAGTTTAGCAGTGAGTAACATCACAATGATAGTTGCAATGATCCTGCAACATATTGAAATAGCTGATATCGTTTTTGAGAAAATTCGATTGAAGAGACAGGAGGAAATATAGATGAGAAACATAAGTAGAAATGATGATGAATTTGTGAACAGCAAAAAAACACATGATGTTCCCCACATAATAATCAGTGGACATCCCGTTGATACGCTGGATCCCGAAGAGATGGACATATATCGGTTCATGATCGGCGGTTTGCAGGCAAAATAGCCGGCACAACCTATTTCTATTTTAGACCTGTTACAGATTTGCATGTATGATGTATATTCAGTCCGTGAAGATTTTCCGGTTTTAAAGGAAGTTATCTATTTAGACAGTGCTGCAACTACCCAGACACCTATGCAGGTAGTTTTGGCCATGGAAGAGTACTTCTACAAATATGCAGGTAACCACGGACGCGGCGCGCACAGGCTTGCACGCCAGACCACCAATCACTATGAGGATGCACGTGAGAATGTGGCTTCGTTTTTGAATATCGATTACAAAAAGACGATATTTACAAAGAATACTACTGAATGTATCAACATGGTCGCGCATGGAATAGAATGGAACACCGGCGATCATTTAATAACGACACTTATTGAGCATCATTCAAATCTCCTCCCCTGGATGCGTTTGCGTGAACAAGGTGTTGAAGTCACCATCATAACCCCGGATGAACACGGTATCATTGATCCGAATGACATCAAAGATGCCATAACCGACAGGACGCGTCTTGTCACTGTTGATCATGTTTCCAATGTTTTTGGCTCGATCCAGGACGTGGCAAAGATCGTGAAAATCGCACACAAAGCAAACGCGCAGGTACTGATCGACGGCGCGCAGTCCGCAGGTCACATGCCTCTTGACGTGGGTGCACTCGACTGTGATTTTTTTGCAACAGCAGGCCATAAAGGTCTTCTTGGTCCCCAAGGGACGGGTGTGCTGTACATCAAGGAACCGGACATGCTTTCACCTTTATTTGTTGGAGGTGGGATGGTACATGCAGTTACAGTGACGGGTTTTGAAATTGAATCGTCCCCTGCCAGATTTGAAGCCGGAACGCCGAACATCCCGGGCGTTATCGGACTCGGATGTGCAGTGAAGTATGTACAGGAACTTGGCACGGTTGATATCGAGCGTCATGAAACTGCACTTGCAAAGGATACAGCCCGGCGACTCGCAGAAATTGATGAGGTTGATGTATATGGGCCACAGGAACGTGCCGGTGTTGTGCCCTTCAATGTGGTTGGACTCAATGCACATGACGTTGCCATGATACTGGATGAAACAAAAAAGATATGTGTGCGAAGCGGATACCATTGTGCAATGCCAGGTATACGTTTCCTTGAAGTAGATGGTACTGTCAGGGCATCATTTGGATTATATAATACCCATGAAGAAGTGGACCTGCTCGTTGATTCTGTTTCACAGGTAACATCTCTTGTTGCATAACTGTTTGTGCCGGGTTTTATCTTAATTATTATACCCCACAGCTCTGCGCTGTGGGGAGCTTCATTATGTGATTTGGAAATTTTGGTAAACACCAATACTATGTGGTCATTTAACGTTGGTCTGTGTTGTTCACTTCTAATCCAAAGTCCTTTGTAAACTGTAAACAAGGTCTATAGTCTTCTATTTGCTTCATGGTTAATTCCACCCCATAGATGGAGTTCGGACTAATTACCGGTGACCATTTTACCTATTGATAATCAGCTCAAACATGTAAGGGGATAGTCAAAGGAAGGTTAAATATATCTCCAGTGCTATCTATTTCCTCTAATGACATCAAACTTCGAAATAATTAAAAAAGATGCGGCAGGACGTATTGGAAGGCTAACAACATCACACGGTATAGTGGAAACACCAATTATCATGCCTGTGGTCAATCCCAACATCCTGACAATAAAGCCAGGCGAGATGAAGGATTCAGGTGCGGGGATGATCATCACAAATTCATACATCATCTATCGCAAAAAAGAACTGCGTGAGAAAGCATTGAAATACGGTCTTCACTCTCTTCTCGACTTTGACGGTCCTATAATGACAGATTCCGGGTCGTTCCAGTTGTCCGTATATGGTGAGGTAGAGGTTACCAATGAACAGATCATTGAATTTCAGCAGAAGATCGGCACGGATATTGGCGTGCCTCTGGATATCCCCACCCCGCCAGATGTATCAAGATCGCGGGCAGAGTCAGAACTTAAAATAACCATTGAAAGATTGGCAAAAGCGCGGGAACTTGTCAAAGGCGGTATGCTGCTTGCAGGACCTGTTCAAGGTTCAACATACACTGACCTTCGGGAAAGATGTGCAAGGGAACTTTCAAAACTTGATTTTGATGTATATCCGTTTGGTGCTGTTGTGCCCTTGATGGAATCCTACCGCTATGCTGACCTTGTAGATGTCATTGCATCAGCCAAAAAAGGACTTGATCCGACCGCACCCGTACACCTGTTTGGTGCAGGACATCCCATGATGTTCGCACTCGCAGTTGCACTCGGTTGTGACCTCTTCGATTCGGCAGCTTATGCACTATATGCAAAAGACGATCGTTATATTACCTCTGGTGGCACATATCATTTAGAGAATTTGCACTATTTGCCATGCTCGTGCCCTATCTGCGTGAATCACACCGCAGGGGAACTCAAAAGTGCAGAAAACAGGGAAGAACTTCTTGCAAGACATAATCTCTATGTTACATTTGAAGAGATGCGGCTTGTAAAACAATCTATAAAGGAAGGTAACCTGCTAGAACTCGTAGAACTGCGCTGTCGTGCTCACCCGCGTCTTCTGGACGGACTCAGGCAGGCATACAAATATTCCGATTGGCTTGAACAATACGACCCTGCATCGAAATCCACATTTTTCTATTGCGGTCCCGAATCCGCAAACCGCCCTGAAGTCCTGCGATTTTCAAAAAGGTTAGACAGGTTTACAATTACCGGGACTGCACTCATCCGCACAAATCCTACAAAAAATGACCGTGAATATGACAATTTGTTAACATTCAAGCCGCCATTCGGTTCATTTCCTGTTGAACTTGGTGAAGTTTATCCTTTTAATGCCGAAGTTGTTATCGATCCTGATTATGAAGTACTTGGGCGTGCTCTTGAAAATACCATACGTTTGATAGAACTCAATCCGGATGCCGATTTTACATATGTAAGAAAGTATGGATTGGAACATCCGTTGTTCGATAAGCTTTCTGGTATTGCAAATGTGATCTATAGTGGTGAATGATATTTTTGTAAAAGAGTGCCACCATATAACCGAGACTTCCCCATTTAGTATCCGCTTCAAATCTAATGGTAAATGACTATATTTTGAAATCAAAATCTGCTTTTAGCACTTGGTTTTGATAATC
>JBQVMC010000106.1:0-5917 GCA_052361145.1 Methanosarcinaceae archaeon | reverse complement strand
TACCAAAGTAACATCCCCGGCTGTCAACAAGACTGACTCAACTAGCACGCTGAAGGTTAACATCGATGACGAACTCAAGAACGAGGCTGGTTCCGACTACGTCAACGGTCTGACCCGACCGCTCAACTACCTCACGCTTGGTAATCCAAGCGTACTGGAGCATTCATTCATCGAATACGCGAAGGCTCCGGGCGACGTGGAGGATGTGGGCAGCGCACCGTATTGCTTCGACCAGTGTGGATACTTCCCGGTAATTGATATATCGGCGTAAGTACTCCGTAAGATTTGTGCCTGACATGGGCACAAATCACCCATTTTTTTTGAAGATGAACCAAAACAGACTCCGGTCAAAGTTACCGCACCTCCTCCTTCTAACCTGCGTTATCGCAACAGCGATAATCACCACATTCTTCATCGCATTCATCTTTCATACCGCGCTCCCGGTCTTTAAGAGCGAGGGCATCGGCTTTCTCACAGGAACAAAATGGAGTTATTCCGAGGGTGTCTACGGCATCAGGATTTTTATCACCGGAACGCTTGTGATGACCGGTGTAACACTACTGCTTGCAGTTCCAGTGAGCATCTTTACCGCGATATTCCTCTCCGAGTTTGCGCCTTCCCGCGTGGCGAACATCATGCGCCCGGCAATCGAACTCCTTGTAGGCATCCCATCGGTCGTCTATGGCATCTTCGGGATATTCGTGCTCGAAGACATATTCCAGGATACAATCGACCCGTTCTTAAGCGGCACGCTCGGATTTATCCCGTTTTTTCATGACCCATCCCCAAACGGTGGATCAAGCATCCTTTTAGCATCAACGATCCTTGCTGTTATGATCCTCCCGACGATCACCGCGCTCTCAGAGAATGCGGTGACCGCGGTTCTGGTCGCGATCGAGGCGGACACGGTTCAGGTGCTGGATCCGGAGACGTACGAGACTGTTCTTCTGAAGAAGCCCGCGTTTTTACGTGCGGAAGCCGGAAGCGATGTCTGCGTGATCAAGACGGCAGAAGGGTTGTTTCTGCTTCCGTAGGGTGCCGGAGGGGTTGAAATGGGGGTAGTATGTGAAAATACGATACTGGACCTGATAAAGGATGAATTGAGAGAATTGAAAGACGAGTTATTGATATACAACGATCCGGCATTCATGAAAAGCATAAAAACCGGGATTAAAGAGGCGGAAGGGGGAGCGGTCGTGAAGTGTGAGGATGTGGAAGAAGTGAAAAACCTGTTTGAGTCGTTATAGCGATGGTGTGCAAAGTCTCAATAAGTCGCAAGCACCGCACGTTTAGCGTGTAAGTTCTCGAACGGCTTTCAATCCGCTTTCTGTGATCGTGACTCTATAAGACGGGGTGCCTGACGCGCTCTCTTTCGAAGAGACTTCATCGATCTTGATGAGTCCGATTGTGCGAAGGAATGCGCAGTTCTTCTTGACTGTTGTGTTGTTGGCTCCTACCTTTTTCGCCAGTAGATAGAACGAATAAACCTTTCTATCGCTCAATTGCTTTAAAATTCTAATCTTTATCTCATCGTTAATATTCAGTTCCATCTACTCTCTTGAAAATCAGACCAACATCTTTATATAGGATAATTACATGTTTACGTTGGTACTAACGTGGATACGTTTGCTATCTGATAGGTGGAAGAAGGATGAAGAGAAGCATGGCAGGTGAGATCGCAGCGACTGGTGCGTATGACGCGCGGCTTCGACCGAAATGCTTATATGGGGGCAGGGCATGGTGGAATTAGCCCCTTTGAGCATGTTACGGATTATGGCAGATGGGGGGCGGAGGTAGAACCATGGCGAAAAGAAGATGTGATATATGCGGAAAAGGTGATAGAGACGTAGGATGGCCCGGAACAAAGATATGCCCACGCTGTGGGGCGTTTGCATGCAGTGATTGTGGAAAGGGCAGATCGACATGCCCCAAGTGCCATAAGTCGTATTAATCCAAAAATTTGAGGGTTTTACAATGAGCAATAATAATATGATTAGATATAATACTTCCTCTCCTGATATTGGTGATTATTTTAAAGAGGGTTTCGCGCTATTCAAGCAATCCGCCGGAACTTTTATTGCAGCTTCGATTCTTTTTTGGGTCGCTTCAATTGCATCATTTTCGATTCTATTTGGACCTCTGATAGCTGGATACATGTTAATTTTTGTTGAAAAAATAAGAGGGAAGGATGTAAAGGCATTTGATATCTTCAAAGGTTTTAATCGTTTTATCCCCATTGTTATAGTGTTCTATTTAACTAAAGCAATCATTGCAATTGGTATTTTTTTGCTTGTAATCCCGGGATTGATTTTTATTTCATGGTTCTTTTTTGTTGAATTGCTTATTTTGGATAAGAAAATTGGTGTGTTCGAGGCTATGAAACTCAACAAAAGAATGAGTTCGAAACGAGGAATTTGGAATTATGTGATTCTTAACGTTGTTTTAGTAGCAATTTTATCTATTTTAGGCGGCATATCATTTGGGATTGGCACGGTGCTTGTTACGCCTGTAGTCTTTGCAATTTATGCAGTTGCATACGAAGATGCTTTCGGTGAACAAATCGGTGGAAGTGATCTGAATAGCTAAAGAAATTATAATAAAAAAGGAACAATAGGAGGAAAAATTATGGGAAAAGAAGAAAGCACACAATTGGTTGTTAAAAATGTCGGTTTCGACGATTTTAAAGAATACGTTGAACGAGATTTTATTGAAAAATTGAGTCAACGAGGCATACGATTTCTTAACGATAAATATTCTTCGAAGGCTCTAATAAAAATAAAATTGCCCAAAAAAGTAACAAATCAATTGGACATAGCCGATCTTGGTAAGAAATTTCGAGGTGGGTATGTTAAAGAAATTGGAAATGATATCCAGTATAATTTGTTCACCTATAAAAAGTTAGGACTTCTCGGAAACATCTTGACACTCATAACCGACCAGTCATATGATGAATATCGCATCAATACTACAATGGCAGTGAGTCAAGCATCTTTAGATAAAAACTCATTGAAAGTAGTCTTATCTCCAACACCGGCAATCATCGGTAAGAAAGGTGTAAAGAAAGTGTTGATCGTGATTGGCGTTCTGTTGTTTGTTTCATTAGCAGGTTTAACCATTGTATTTCCACCAGCCATTTTAATATTTATATTGGCAGCCATTCTTACAGTTCTCCTTCTGCCGTTTGCAATCATAGAGAGCATTAGAAAGAAACGAATTATTAAGAAGGGCAGAGATCAGTTGACAGATGCGATCCAAGAAGTGATCGGATCAGATTATCAAACGGGTATGTGAGTTGATTTCAAAGGGGGATCCAATGATAAAGTACGTAGTCTCGCTATAATTGGAATCTAAAAGGAGTGAAAGTTTTTATGACTGAAAATGTAACACGTAAGTTCAACATAAACAGCAAGATGACCATTTTCACAGGTATCTTAGCATTCTTCGTAGCCATCACTTCTTTTGTACTGATCCTGACGCCCATCATCGCTGTAAATAGGATCCTTGGCATCATCGTAGCAGCAATCATTCTAATCTATTGCCTCGCCACAAGTTCGAAACTTGTCTACAATGAGAGATATGAAGACTTGGATAAAGACAAATATTTAAAAGTTTACGAAATCGCAGAAGAACTTGCAATACGTGCAAAAATCGTAATGCCGTCTTTATACATCATAGAATCTGGTGATATCAATGCTATGACCTGCGGGTTCTCTCTGAAATCCGCAAAAATAATATTTACAAAACCATTTCTCGAAAATCTAAAATTGACAGATTCCGAACTTCGAGCAGTTATGGCGCACGAAATGGGGCATATTGTAAACAAGGACTATATTATATTCACAATATTGCATTTTGTCATTGAGATCATGCACTTTATCTCGCGCCTGATGGGGAGATTGTCTTTATGGTTGTTTAAGGGCACCGCGAAGACTGGAAAACATATTGCAGGACCACTAGCGATTTTTAGTATGATAGGTCTGCTATGGTCCGACGATGACGACCAGATGGGTTCGGTAGTAACGGTCGTAGTTGTTGTAGGCACCGTTCTCGTTATTTTCATGATAGTTTTAGCCATTGCGTTTTATATAGGACTTGCATCATTATTTTTGTTGTTGATCGCATACACCTGTACGTTTTTCACAAACATTTTTTCAAGGCAGCGGGAGTATGCTGCTGATGAATTCTCAAAAGAATTGATTGGCAGCCCACAGCCACTTTCCAATGCTTTGGCAAAATTAGAGCTATGGTATGAACGGTTCGCTTCTGCGCAGCATGAATGGGTACAAAGCAATCCGAACACCACCCTCCATAACATTCCAACCATGTCAATTATGGAATCAGTTGATGTATCTGATGTCGGTGCGGAGGATTATAAAGACCGAAAAATCAGTTTTAAGTCGAAATTCAACGAATTTTTCAAGATGACTCATCCATTAACTGAGAAGAGAATCTCGTCGTTGGAAGAGCCCAAAACTTCCAAATTAGAAGAATTAGTTGATAAGACTGACCGATTCTTCAACACCAAAACATTTGACGACCCCGACTTTGCATTAGACGCACCCAGTTTGGTTGAGCATAGAAATTACTACGAGAATTACAACACCCATTCAATTTTATTTGGTATCGTCCTCGCACCCATATTTGGAATTGTTCCATCTGGCGGATTGTTGGCTGTGATGCTAACAATAGTGGTTGGTGCCGTATTTGGGGCTTACAATACCTACATAGTATTTAAAAATGCTTTTGATACAAGAATATCCTATTTGCTGTATCGGGTAGGCATTGGGGGATTTATTATTGGATACGTGTCATCGCTGATATTGACATTTATAAATCCATCTCATTTTGGTTCTTTCGTTATTTTGATTCCATTAGTACTCGTTGGCAGCATTTTAGGTTCGATAGTGTCTTATTATATTATTGGTAGGAACAAAAAAGAGGAACTATTGGATCCGAATTACGTAGATCCAAGTTACAGAGTTCTGGATACTGAAAGCAAGGATGATGTGTCCGAGAATATAGAGAAACTGATGGGGTCAGTGTACCGGCATGTCGTGCCAGTTACGGATAAAGTAGGCGGTATAATTAATCAATTCATAGGAGATAATTGACATGGGCGATATAGTTTCAATAGGATACGTGCAAGTGAAGCAGAATGTGGTGGTAGGCGGCGATAGGATTCAACGATTCCGGCAGACCCCAATATGGGTGCTGATATAGTAGCTGTTATTCGCACGTACGGATCCCACGAAGGTGATGACGACTACAATCCGGTTCATGACGTTAACCGTGATGGTGTTATCGATCTCTCTGATTTAGTAGGAGCTTTAAAGGACACGATCATGGACCTGCTTAATTCAATATCGTTGTGAAAAGGTGATAGGGACGCAGGATAGAATTCCCACTGACGTTGAAATGTTATACGAATCCCGCACATCCGGCAGAACCTACCGGGTACATCCGGAGGACGAGGCGATCTCGTTACAATTATATGCCACCCGAAACCATAAACCATAGTACAGATCGAGATAAATCGAGAGATAAAAGAGGTGTAAAAAAATGTTTCCAGGACTTGGGAAGGGCATGAGCCCACGGAAGATGCAGCAGATGATGAAGCAGATGGGTATCAGCGTCACCGAGATCGAGAACGTGGAAGAGGTGATCATCCGAACCGCAGACTCGGAGATTGTCTTTGATGATGCCGCGGTTTCGATCATGGATGCGGCAGGCACGAAGACCTACCAGCTGATGGGCACGCCGCATGAGCGTGCAAGGGAACTTGCGATACCTGATGAGGATGTGCAACTGGTGATCGAACAGACCGGCGCGAGCGAGGATGCGGCACGCGAAGCACTGAGCGATGCTGGCGGCGATCTCGCTGATGCGATCATGAGGCTGAGTGTATAAGGGTCAGGAT
>JBQVMC010000105.1:0-5936 GCA_052361145.1 Methanosarcinaceae archaeon | reverse complement strand
TCTTGAGTGTAACGGCAACAAACATTACCATGACACCACCTTTGGGAGGATCATTTGCTGATCCTCTGTTTGAAAAGGGCGGTCCCCCTGTAAAGAGGCCGCCCTTTTTTCCAAAATAAAAAAACCCCTGTAAAGAGGCTCATTTAATCTGATAATCTTTTCTTTCTGTCAACGTAATCTAAAAATATTTTGAACTACAAAAGTAGATAATCTGAAAGCCTACAACAAATCGTTAAACCAGATCGGCGCAAAAGACGCGCCTCCTGGTTAACTTTGCATTATGTGTACAAATGGAGACTGATAATTGAAGTTGGTATATGATTTTACAGAAGAAGAATTCATCAGCTATTGTATTGGCAAAGTCCAAAGAAACGGAACAACAATTTTCGAAGATATATACGATGCTATTTCTCATTATTTAAGTTATCCAGTTGATACCTGTAAGGTCATCACTCAAATAAAACATCGCTATAAGACAGAATACTATGACTCGCATTTATCACTATCTGAATATATAGAAAATGGGTTTATTGAGTTCTACTATACAAGTATGGAGCTGTACTCGAAAAAAGAAAGACCATTGATTATTGAAGAGGTGTGTTTACCAAACTTCATAAGCCAGCAAAGCATTAAATATGGCGGCGGAGTTAAGAAAAAAATTAAGGTTAAAAAACATATCCTAAAAACAAAAAACAAAGTTTCTGTTGAACTGCTCCATTTAAAGATAAATAAACAGCTCTTAAGTAAAATTATAGGGATAGTTGATGTCGAAAACGTTGATCTTCTTCCGTCTAAACTTGGTGTTTGGGAATGGAGACAAACGTTCTACAATAAGATTACAGGAAAGTCCTATTTTTGCACTTGCTTTGGCTCGTCAATTAAAAAAGAAGGATTTGAAATTGATGGAAACGTCCATATACATATTCAAAAAGCTGTTAAAGATAATTCATTTAAAGAAAAAATTTGTCATATATGCAAGAACACAAATTCAGACTTGTTTTTTTGCCATCCTATGTATGCTTCATTATTTAAAGTCAAATATGGCGCATATATAAAGAAAGTAGAAATAGAGAAAGAGATCGATGAAAGAGAGGCAGAAAACATAATAAGGGAAATCAAAGGCGTTGCAAAAATCGGAGAAAGATGGATTAATGAAACTTTATTATTCAACTACATAGACATACTATTCCCTAATTTCAAGGTCAAAAGAGAAGCATCACCTCCGTGGTTAGGAAATCAGCGTTTAGACATATTTATTCCGGAACTGGATTTAGCCATCGAGTATCAAGGTGAGCAACATTTCAAAGCTGTTGATATTTTCGGTGGAAAGGAAGGGCTGAAGAAAAACAAAGAAAGGGATAAAGATAAATTGTCAAAGTGCAAAAAAAATAAAATCAAGCTTATTTATTTCACTTACAAAGACAATCTGTCTGAAAAGATAGTTTGTAGCAGATTAAAGAAATATTTAAAGCAAGTAAATTAGAATACAAAAAAACACATAACAAAAAAATGCAAGGGACGCAAAAAGCCGCGCCCCTGATTTTGAGCATTAGCATAAACAAGGATAGAGCGTGGAAGAATTAATCAACAAAGTAAAGAAGCTTGGAATATGTAGCTCCATATTTAGACTTGCTTTAGATATGGGGTTAACGATTCATCCTGAGAGCTATCTTGGCAGGCATATTTCGACAGTAGCTCAAAATGGAATACTGAATAGTTCTTACACTAAGCTATTAATACTCGATATTTCACTTCGAAAATTAATAGTCTCTCAAAATCACGATTGGGCTAAACTACAATTCACACATTTGACTAAAAAAATTTGCTCTCAAATCGAGCAAATTGAAGTCAATTCTAAAAATGCTGCTGAAATTATCGCGACAGGTCTTATTGTAGATATATTTAAAGATGCTAAAGCATTAAAAGAGTCAATAAAATGCAAAACTCCAGACATATGCATCGGTTCTAACAAGTTTCTGGAAGTTTATTGTCCACAAGAATCACAACCTGAGCTTACAAAAGTTGAAAAATCTCTTTCTGATCAAAATGACATGGTGAAAATAGTTCTTTCTCATCCAATAACAGGCTCTGATGGATCTGCACTAACTTACCCAGCAAATAAAACAATTGCCAGAGTATTGAACCATAAATGGTCTAATGATCAGACAATTGATAATGCTGAGAATATCCTTTGGTTGGATTTAATCAATGGCTTTGAGGTTGGTAGCTCAAAGACGTCTCCATTTGAAAGTGTAAATCATTCCGAGCACACTTATGTAGGAAGCTTTGGTATTTGGCATGCTTTTTACGGACAAGAAGAGAAAAGTTTATTTTCGCCTGACAGGACAGTGTTAAAATTCATTGAAGTTCAACGCGGTTTTTACAAACAACATGGAAAGAATGGAATTTTTAGAGATAGAAAATCCCTTTCGGCAGCACTATTGCTGACTACTGATGGTATCGTACTATTTGAAAACCCGTGGGCATTAGTCCCTTTGTCTTTAAAAACAAAGGTAAATATTAGAAAACTGTTCAGATTTAGACCAGAATATTCTTACTTTGGTGTGGGCTGTGAATCTCTATCTGAAAATTGCATCGAAGAGGTTTTACTCAAAATTGAATGGCTGTATCAAATAAGCTAACAAGGCTTTTGCAGGGTTGGCTTGCGGGTTGCGGGACGTTCCTTGATATATTGATAAGTCGAATAATTTAGGTCATAAGAGATATCTGCTACGCAGATTAAGAATAGGTGCGCCTGGGGCGTTACATCATATTATTGTTAGAGGCATCGAAAGAAAAACCATCTTTAAGGATGATGCTTATAGGGGTAATTTTTTAGAACGCTTGAAAAATAAGTAACCAACATATCAAGGAATGTCCCGCAAGCCGCAAGCTTCTGCTTCTGCGGACTCGGTCCCCTCGCCGCAGAGCAGTTCGGCAGCGGAATCCAAAAAGTTGCAGGTGAATTTTAAAGCTACCAAAGATAACGAATTGGGTACTGTGTAATAAGCGGATCAGGGGTAAGAATTATTAGCGAATGTTCAATAGCCTGACATACAAGCATACGGTCAAAAGGATCCTTGTGGGGAGTAGGTAGTTTACATAGGTGCAGAGTGTCTTGTTCCGATAAATCTAAAGAGGTGACCAAGTGCCTTTTCCGCTCTTTGGGAATAAATTGATCAGGTGAGAGAGGAAGAGACAATTTGTTTAAGCGATATTTAACATTGATTTCCCAGGCAGAAACAGCACTTAGATAGACTTCATTTTTAGGGTCGGCAAAAGCGTCAACTGCATTGGAAGAAAGCTCATTACTTCCCATGGTCAACCAGAGAAAAGTGCAGGTGTCGAGCAGAAGTTTCACGAGTCTTTACCATTAAAAGCAGCAACAATATCATCCGGAAGAGGCTCAAAAAAAGCATCGCTAACTTGAAATTCAGGATATTCTTTGCCAGCCAGACCAATTGGACGTTTTTTATTTGGGAGTACCGAAATCGGTTTTATTTCAGCAATAGGCACATTCCGTTTGCAGACTATTACGGTTTCTCCTTTGCTAACTTTTGCCAGGCAGCTTGAGAAATGAGTTTTTATTTCATTTATATTTAAGTTTATCATGGTTCTATTGTAAGTCACAATGTTGGTCATGTCAACGACATATGTTAACCCAAATAAAAAGAAACTGTTTATAACGAAGAAAAGCCGTATGATTAAGGCATTAGACCTCGCAACATTATTTTAGCAACGCCATAGATATTTATCGCCGAACCATGCGTTTGGAAAGGGGGACGGGGTTGAAATTGGGCGTTTCTATCCTTTCAAGGACAAGAATTGATCAGGCGATCAGTTTTTGGCTTCTATTGGCCGCCGAACTGACAGCGGATTTGCTCAGCCCGAAGTACTTGCAAACCTCCGTTGCCGTAAAGCCAAGGGAGAATAAGAGCGTTCTGTGTGAAAACAATCACTTGCATTGAGTCTCAATTAGGTGTATTATTGAGACTCAATAGGAGGTGCAACCATGAAATTCTTAAGTGTCAGAGATTTAAAGACAAAATCGTCACAAGTTTGGAAGGATTTACCGGAGCAAAAGGAAATGGTCGTGACAAGCAACGGTCGGCCCATCGCCCTTCTTTCATCGATTAATGGAAACAATCTTGAACAAGTTTTAACTGCCTTTAGACGCGCTCGAGCGACGAATGCCTTGGCGTCAATTCAATACAATTCCATTCAAAATGAGACTGATACGATATCCATTGATGAGATAGATGCTGAAATTGGAGCAATAAGGTCTAAACGTAAAGAATGAAAATCGTATTGGACACAAATGTTCTTGTCTCCGGCCTGCTTACCCCTTTCGGCCCAAGCGGTGAAATTGCTCGAATGGTATTCTCAGGCGAACTTACAGTGTATATAGATGCCAGGATTTTAGCAGAATATAAGGATGTTCTTCACCGTCCAAAGTTTAAATTCAATAAGGAGCATATTGGCATATTGCTTGATTTTATAAAGCAATACGGCCAGTTTACTTCAAGTTCGCCACTTAAGAATCGTTTGCCGGACCCCGACGATGAACCATTCCTCGAAGTTGCCATCGCCGGAATGGTAAAATCTTTGGTCACAGGAAATAGAAAACATTACCCTTCTTCAGTTTTTAAGGGGATAAATATTTTTTCTCCCTCTGAATTTATTGAATTTTATAGGAAACAGGATAAAGACACAGAATCAAGCGCTTAGGGCTCTGGAAAAAAGCCATGGAAGCAATACAAATGATGATTAAAATTGAAAAAGAGTAAAACTATGAACACTCCTCGATCCGAAATTCTAATCTACCAAAACCCTAACGGAAACATCAAAATAGATGTTCGCCTTGAAGACGAAACCGTCTGGCTGACACAGGCACAAATTGCTTTGCTGTTCAACAAAGGCAGAACTACTATTACAGAACATATACAAAACATATTCAAAGAGGGTGAATTAGAAGAAAATTCAGTATGTCGGAATTTCCGACATACTGCCAATGACGGTAAAAACTATGACACCAAATACTACAATCTTGATGTTATAATATCAGTAGGTTATCGTGTAAAATCAAAACAAGGAACACAATTCCGGATATGGGCGACAAAAAGGTTAAAAGAATACATAATCAAGGGTTTTGCCCTAAATGATGAGCGGTTTAAAACCGGCAATTCGATGAATTATTTCAACGAGTTACAAGATCGACTCCGGGAAATTCGCCTTTCTGAAAGATTTTTCTATCAGAAAATAAAAGACATCTACTCAACAAGTATTGACTATGACCCCAAAAACAAAAAAACGATTATGTTTTTTAAAATTGTTCAAAACAAACTGCTTTGGGCAATTAGCAGTCAAACGGCAGCAGAATTGATTTACAGAAGAGTTGATGCATCTTTACCTCTCTTGGGTATGCAGTCTTTTTATAAAGAGAAAAGCGCAAAAATTAATAAAAATGAAGTTAGCATTGCCAAAAACTATTTGAATGAAGAAGAAATAAAACTGCTTGGTTTATTGGTTGAACAATATCTTGCTTTTGCTGAAACTATGGCTCAACAGCATACACCAATGTATATGAAAGATTGGATTAGCAGGCTGGATAATCTTTTGCAAATCAACGGTAGAGAATTACTTAATCATGCCGGAAAAATAAGTCATGAAATGGCCATAGAGAAATCTAATCAAGAGCTTGAAAAGTATAAAAAAGAACAAAAAAGGCTATCCCTTGAAAGTAGCTTAAAAGAACTTGAAGATGACATAAAGCAGATAGCAAATAAGGCGGAAAAGATAAAAAATCAGAAGCAATATTGAAATAAGAGAAAATAGATTGCTCATGGGTCAAACGTAGATTTGACCCCTTATCCATATATCTGACGATCGTGCGCTGAAAGTAGCCAGGGAAGACCCCGGGAGGCCCGCTGCATCTT
>JBQVMC010000104.1:0-6055 GCA_052361145.1 Methanosarcinaceae archaeon | reverse complement strand
GGATACTTGGAGATCATGGGTGATGTGGTACCGCACTGGCGCAGATCCGCAGGTTCATGAATTTTGTCCCAAAGCCCGCATGACCGAATATTTTATGAGGCATAACATCACTTGATCATGATACCGGGCCCGTGGTCTAGTCGGTTATGACACCGCCTTTACACGGCGGGGATCATGCGTTCGAATCGCATCGGGCCCACGGGGCTGTGGCCTAGCCAGGTATGGCGACGGGCTCCAGCGGATAAATGATGAACAACGGGTCTACTGAGATCTACCCGACGGGGCAGGTCAGTGAGGAGCCGTTGGAGCACTGATATGTGCTCACATAGAATGCTGTTGAAATAGCAGTGATTCGGAGAGACCCGTCGATCGTGAGTTCAAATCTCACCAGCCCCACATTTTTTTCTTTCAATTTTGTGCTTTTTTTAGTAGATATTTTTGATGCAAAAAATTGAATTGTTTCTCATCTATCTTCTCCATTTAGAACTAAACAACAATTTTTCCGGCTTTTGAACAAAAATACCGCCACATAGCATTTAGTCTTTGCAATGAAAACTCCAAAAAACGCCACTGCATATCGATAACAATAATAATAATAATAATAATAATAATAATAATAATAATAAATATTTTCCAAAGCCGTTTTTTCCGATAGATATTTATCACATATGTTTCTGGACTCACTCAACAACATTTCAAAGTAATCCATACAGGTGTCATAAAACCCCCTGGATCTATGAGTAGCAAATCATCTCTATAGGAAATGAGTGTATCTGCGGTTTGTTATATACTACTCCGCAAGTATTATTCATAGTCATTATGTATAGAACAGATGCATCAAAATAAATTGATCATTAAAGAGTTATAAAAAGTTGATTTGGTTTAATCTGGATTAAAAGTTCAGGTATTATTTAATGGGCCATCATTTGTTTTTACGATTCTTCATATATTCTGAAAAACCCGAATTAAGCAAAACATAAATCCCGCATACAAACGTTATAAATCCAAATTCCATCGGATATATCAATTCACCTTTTATTATTAACAGGACACCAGTATGCAATATGATCAAACCAATTAGGAATGCTACAATCTGGCAGACTGATGCAGTTCCATAAAACATGGCAGAAGCAAACCATGTCCCTATACCGAAATATATGAATGTTATTCCATCCCTGCCACTAATATTTATTGCAATGCCGATAAGTAGGAAAAAGCCGCCAAGAATTGCCATAAAATGTTGTTTTTTTAATCCTTTCATTTTTTTCAAGACCACCAGTGAAAAATAATTGTGTTTCTGTTGCACTGGATTATACTTCAGTATTATAGTATTAATCCTTATGTGCTACATCACAATTTTAGTTATCTTGTCAATTCCGCTTTTAAAAGCGCGTAAAACATATGTCCAGCAGAATATCATTCAGTTTTTTATCCCATCCCATGACCTCGCAGGGAAAAATCCATGGAGGATTGACTTTTTAATGAATCAGCAGGGATTCTCCGGTTATGGATACGTGGGATTCGTCTGACGGATGTAATTTGTAATAGATACACATAAAACACATAACAAAAAGCCTTTGTTTGCATATCTTTTGGACAAAATTTATTTGTCACCCATAAAATCAATGTGTGGAGTGCACACGATTCTTATAAGTTGATCAATTTCCTCCCAAATCAGGACATGGTTGCATTAGCAACTCGCTGCCAGTCAGTGTGTGCGTAAAAATCATACGTCAAATTCCACAATACTGCTATTTGCTACTTTCACTCAGCACCAATTATTATGAGATCGGCATCAAAGCCGCACAGGAATATACTTAGACCGCAGGTACTCCTTTGTGTCGTTGACCGTATATTCTCCGAAGTGAAAAATGCTTGCAGCAAGTGCAGCATCGGCTTTTCCGTTTACAAAACCCTCATATATGTGATGCGGGTTCCCGACACCACCTGATGCTATGATCGGTATTTCTAGTGATATGGACAGTGCAAGAGTTATCGGAATATCAAAACCGTCATATGTGCCATCCCGGTCCATACTGGTAAGCATGATCTCCCCACAACCAAGCTCCTCAACTTTCTTTGCCCACTGGACAGCATCAATACCAGTCGGTTCACGTCCCCCATATATCACCACTTCATACCATGCAGGCGTCCCGTCTTCAAGAGTGAGTATAGTCTTATCAGGATTATCCGCAATATTTGTATTTCGCCTGCAATCAATCGCAGTTACGATGCATTGCGAACCGAATATTCCCGATGCTTCCCTGATAAGTTGGGGTTTCTTCACAGCAGCCGTATTGATGGTGACCTTATCCGCACCTGCGCGAAGTATCTGGCGCACATCTTCAACAGAGTTTATGCCGCCTCCGACCGTTAACGGTATGAACACCTCGTTTGCGGTGCGCTCTATTACATCTACCATCGTGCCTCTTCCTTCATGAGATGCGGTGATATCCAGAAACACCAATTCATCCGCACCCTGTTTATTATAGCGCTTGGCAAGTTCCACGGGATCGCCTGCTTTTTTCAGGTCTACAAATTCAACACCCTTGACAACCGTACCACCGGATCCATCAAGCATCACATCAAGACATGGGATTATTCTTTTTGTAAGTATGTTATCACTTCGTTAATTGGAATAATTATGGTGTAGCATAATATAATATGGCACAGTACAGTTATCATGATAGTGTCAATTTTTCAAATAAATCCATTTATTATCTTTGCACCATGGAATTTGTCTTTATCCACCACAGCGCGTTTCAGAACATTATTTGTTACCATTATCGGTGCATTATCACGCAATGCAAGCGCAATACAATCACTTGGGCGTGCGTCAAAATCCATCAGCAATCCATCCTTTTCGAGTGTGATGCGTGCATAGTATATCTTATCGATCTTGTCATCAATAAGTACACTTTCAACTCTCGTATCAAGACGTGCCAATATAGATATTATTAAGTCATGTGCAAGAGGGCGTGGCATGGTCTCATTTTTCAGCACCGCATTGATCGATATTGCTTCATGTTGCCCTATGTATATTGGCATCAAAAATCCGTTTTTGTCCTCAAGCAAAACTGCAGGTGCAGGTCCTCCCTGCGCATCTATTATGTATACTCCCTTGACGCTGACCCCTGTAGCATCTGCATTTTGATACATAATAGATACTGAACATCGTCTGATATTAATATGTTATCCCATCGGATGCGACACTTTTTTATATATTCCAGATAAACGGATCATGGCAAAAAAATTCACCGCAGAGGAGACTTATTTTTCTCTGCTTACCTCTGCGTTTTTCCAAACCATTCCAGAAGATAATAAAAAGTCTCTGAATAAGTCACATCGATTAGCACATTATCGATGCGGAACTTCATAGGAAGTTGCTTGTCATTATCACGGCTATATCCGTATTTCCCACGTATCGATTTATCGCCGTACAGGATTAGGCTTGTCGTATTTATATAGTTGTGTAAATGAGTTCGTCCCATTTGAAAAAAGATTGAAACAAAAACCGGTGCGAACGCCGTTAGGCGGCACATCCCACTGACACCAAACCCATAGTCCATAGTTCACAATTCGTATTTGTTTAGCTCATGCACAATTCTCGCCTGAGAAGTTTCTCCAGTTCTTCAAACCCATTCTTGCCTTGCAACCTCCAGTCAGCCAATGAAGATGCAATATACTGATAATTTTCTGCCCCATTTTCTGAACGGAAACATCCTATGATCTTTCGCAAAATAACGTGTTCTCGTATTGCTTGCTCACCGAGGTTATTTGTTGGTTCCATTCCGGGATACAGCATACATGTATACCAGTGCCCAAGACCGTTTTTGATGTAAGTCAAAGGCTTCTCCAACTCATCGAAACCATCAAATTTATCGACTATATCTTCCAGTTTTTTCTCAAATATCACTTTTTGAGATACCCTCTCTTCCATGGGATGATCCTCATCAAGAAACTTTCTCAAATCCTTGAAACAATCATGTATCTCTTTCGATAACTGTTTTCCATATTCCGATGCCGTTTTATAGGCCTTGACCTCGCGGAGGAGGTGAGACCAACATCGTTGTAGAATAGATGATTTACAGTAGGCGCTCCATCCATCAACAATATGGGGACCAGGATGACCCTTTCCAAGTATTTCATCAAGGACCTTTCTGCCCCTTGATTTTCGTATGACTACCAATGTTTCATTATCATTTGTTCTGAAAATCCACAGCCACCATTTTTGACCGTTTATCTTAAAACCGGTTTCGTCTATGTATCTCCACTTAGCATTTCGTACCTTTTCGACTTTCAGATCATACTCGCTCTTGCAAGCATCCCCAACTCTTAATAGTACATCGTTGATTCCCTTGACACTGATTTCAAAATTATCCTTGTATAATAGAAAGTCCTGTATCTTTCTCAACACGCCACGCAGATGATATTTCAGCATTGTGATATAAACCAATATATTAATTCCAAAATTTCCTTTCTGCGGGCAGTTTGGATCTTTAGATGTGAATATATGACCACACTGCAGGCATTCGACTTTCCATTTGTTATATTGGGTAGTCTTAATATCTTTTGGTGGAAGCATTTCTTCAATTACAGTTTTCTCGACGCTATCTAACACTTTCAGATTAGAACTGCCACACTTTTCACAATGTTCGGCGATTACATCCTTTGTAACATCAGGTACTGGCGTTGGACGCGTTGCCCCTCGGTGACCTTTTGGTGCACCTCGTTTTTTTGGAGTAGAATCGATGTTTGATTCTATATCTGTTTTTTTCAATGTCGTGACAGAAGGCGGAGTATGTGGATTTTCATAAAAATGTAACTTCTTTATGAGTTCGTCGTTTTTCGCCTTGAACTCATTGTTTTTCACTTTGAGTTTGTTGTTTTCTTGTTTCAGTTCGCGAATCTCTTTGAAAGCCTGATCTCTTTCAGCGATGGTTTTGATAATAATTTCTTCAAGTTCCTTGATGTGATTAGCAGAATTCAGTCTTCACACACCACCACATAAACTGTTTTGTTGAGATATTCCTTTGGACAATCAATCTTTGCCCCGGTGCCAAATTTGGTGACGGTTTTCTGAAAGAAACCAATTACCCCATCCGTTAAGTGAAGATTCCCAGTGTTTATTTCGATACGTTTCATTATATATCTTAATATATATTAATATATATAAACTTTCGGTTGAAAGACGAGGGGTGGTAGAGATAATGAAAAAAAGTCAAGATTTAAGAAGAATGAACACTGATTGAAATTAGGTAGCTAAACAAATACAGCACTTTTAAGCGATGGTGCTCCCCAATTCAAGAAACTTACAGAGGAACAAGCCTTGTGCTGGGTTCATGATGCAAGAAACTACAAAAAGTTAGGGCCTATAGTTCCAATGCACAAAAAAGAACTTGAAGATTTTGAAATCCTTTATTGGAATTATTACCGGAAGCTCTTACAGTTCAAAGAAAATCCCACTCAAGAAAATGCTGAAAAACTATCGGCCGAGTTTGATGTATTGGTTTCTACTAAAACAAATTATCAGGCATTGAATGAGCGAATTGAAAAAACCAAAGAGAATAAGGTTGAACTCCTGCTTACATTGAAATATCCTGAAATTCCTTTGCATAATAATGCTGCTGAACTAGGAGCGAGGGCACAGGTTAGAAAACGAGATGTGAGTTTGCATACGATGACAGAAGAAGGTACAAAAGCCAGTGATACTTTTTTAACTATTGTTCAGACTGCCAAGAAGTTAGGGGTGAGTGTTTTTGACTATATCGATGATAGGGTCAGTAAGAGTTTTAAAATGCCTTCTCTTGCAAAATTGATTGAGACAAAAAAGTCTTCGGGATTTGGTTGTCAAGATTATGGTTAGGGAATTGATAAGTTATAGTTTCCAGAACTTAGAGAAGACGGTAATATATTGGTAGATTAGTGGAAATGCATTTGTTGATTTTCGGAATTACCAATCATTTTGAAGAGGATACGATTCTTTGCTTTGTTCACAGAACATCCTGATTTGCCGGCGAAGACTATGATAGAAATCTATAAAAGTCGAGGACTG
>JBQVMC010000103.1:0-6077 GCA_052361145.1 Methanosarcinaceae archaeon | reverse complement strand
TTTCAAAATCAAGTGGCCAAGCAGGCCTTCGATTTCAGAATAGTGCCAGTTACCCTATGATTTGAAGAGGATACAAAATCTCCTATAACACTGATCCGGCAGAATCTTTTTGCTCTATTTGGCAACGAATGTGAATATACTAAAAACGACATTTTCCGTAAAAAAGACCGTTTTTCATCTATAAAGCACCACAGTATTACCCCTTACCTCGATAATTGTTGTTCTGGTAGCATCTGCAAACTGTTGTGCGAGAGTCTTGGTATCCAAACCCGCGCTTTTTAGCATCTTAACTTTGACAAGACGGTTCGCTTTGACCTGTTTTTTCAATTCTTCCACAGCAGCATCTGTCATACCGTTTTTTCCAACATTTATGATTGGTTTTAAATGAACAGCCTCTGACTTTAATTTGTATAATTTATCTTTATCCATTGTAAATCTCCATATATTATTTATGAAAAACCAGTTTTAAACTTTCATTGAAAAACAGTGACGAGATAATGCAATGTTTTTCATTGTTTACATTAATATTATTCATTAAATTTTCATGCGGCATCTTCAAGTTCCACAAATATAAGATCAAATCCTGTGCTGGTTTACCACTTTTAAGATAGTCATCCAGTTTAATGATCCTGTTTATATCATGGTCAGCCAATCTCACGCAGCATAACATCAATTCCATCCATATCATAATCAAACCATGGCGTTGGTTTTGGAGTAAAACCTACAACTCTCATTGAATACCCGTTTCCACTTGCTTTGATCTCGATCATACCATCAATAAGTTGTTTTAAGGTAGCAATAGTTTGTGGATCATGCATCTCATCATCAATAACGTATATTCCAAGTGCGTTTGCAGCTTTTACGCGTCCTGTAAAAACATGAATGAACCTGAAAACTGTTTTAATATTTGAATACATCAGGAGAGTGGAAAGTGAATTAATGCACAATCGTGTATTCGGTATGTTCTTTCTCACCAGGAACTCTTCAAAAAACTGGCTGGTCTTTATTCCAATTCCTGTAAGATCTACCGGACTTGAGGCACGCTTAATGTTTTTAGTATCTGCCGCACCCATTCCAAATGTTTTTGTAACACAATCCACAACTCCGATATTTGCGTTAGAAATATCCAGATCATTCCGCTCAAACCACTCAAACACACGCTCTCCGGATTCATGGGTGGATACAACTATTGCGGAATCATTATTTTTTGTACCACTGTATATAATGGTGTTTATTATATCCTCCTTGCCACACATGGGAGGACCTACCACCATGATATTGCTTCCACCCCTTATTCCACCTATAAAGTTATCTATTTCTTTGATACCCAGTGAATATACTGACATTTTTTATCTTCCTGATGATTAATAATAAAAATACAACTTGATTATCAAATATGATAAGGTTTAAGGTTTAAGGTTTAAAGAAAATCAATTTTAAATGCTTGATATTAGATGGTATTAGATGGAACATATTAAATATTACTGTCAAATCCACTTTATTGTTGTTTATGCAATTAATTCACCATACATTTCGACGTTATTATGTATATAATTTCAATCCTGTACATGGCATATCCGAATTATTCTTTTGTGTGCTTAACTATATGTCCTGTTTCCGGTATAATTATTTCTTCAAGAGCAAGTCGTGCTGCGTTGGGGGAGCCGGGCAGGCAGAATATTGCCTTGTTCTTTATTACACCTGCAATTGCCCTTGTCAATATCACTGATGTTCCGATCTGCCGGATGCTTTTGTGCCTGAAAAGTTCCCCAAAGCCTGGCATTTCCCTATCAAGCATCGGTACAATGGATTCGATTGTAATATCTCTTGATGCCAGCCCCGTACCACCGCTTGTAATTATTATGTCTGCGTCGGTATTAGTTGCAAAAGTCACAATATCCCGTATTTCATTCAATTCATCACTTATAAGATGATAATTTGACACGCGATGCCCATTTTGAGTAATAATGTCGCACATTACCTGTCCCGAAATATCTTCTGCATCTTCTGGTTTTATCACGTCACCATATTTCCCTGCTCTTGATGTTGAAATTGTCACCAGGAAAAAATTGTACGGACCATATGTGTTTTTCTTGTGCTGATCTGTAGTAGACTTGTTCATACAAAGTATTTATACATTAGTAGGTATATGAATTATGCGATTTAAATTATGAAAATAATAGCAATGGATATCGGAGCAGGAACACAGGACATCCTGTTATATGATACGAAAAAAGAGGTTGAAAATAGCCTGATCATGGTTATGCCTTCTCCCACTGTGATAGTTGCAGACCGTATACGCAGGGCTACCGATGCGGGCATACATATTGTACTCACTGGTGGGATTATGGGAGGCGGTCCATGCGTTCGCGCAATAAAAGAACACATTGACACGGGTTTGTTTGTATATGCAACAAGAAATGCTGCACTGACCATTTATGACAATCTTGACAGGGTGTGTTCAATGGGTGTCACTCTTATCGATGAGAATGAAATAAGTTCCTTGCCTGATGATGTTTTAAACATTGTGTTAAAAGATATTGACATAGATGCAATTTTCGGTGCACTTTTGAATTTCGGGGTGAATGTAGGATCAGGTGAACCTATCAGATTCGCTGTTGCCCTACAGGATCATGGCGAATCACCAGACATCAGTAATCGTATTTGCAGATTCAGGTACTTTGAAGAGCAAATAATAAAAGGAGGAAGTCTTGACCTTTTCACCTATTCTGGTAATGACATTCCTTTATATCTTACGCGTATCAGGTCTGCATCAAGAACACTTGGTGAAAGCAGTTTTGATAATGAGAACAAGGCTGGAGACAGGTATGAGTATAAGAAAAATATCAAAGACGAAAACCATTCGATATTTATGGACACTGGACCTGCTGCGATATTCGGTGCACTTTTAGATACTGCGGCAGCGCAGCCTTCAATTGTTGTAAACATTGGAAATGGTCATACCCTTGGTGCGCTTGTCATTAATAATCGGGTGCGAGCATTGTTTGAGCATCACAGTTCAAAAATGGATGCTGAAAAATTGCAGGATTATATATTAAGACTTGCAGAGGGTACACTTACATTTGAGGAAGTGTTCAATGATGGTGGACACGGGTGTTACATCGGTGAAACGGTGGGCTTTGATGAGATAAAGTCTGTGATGGTAACAGGACCAAAACGTGGTGTTTTGCAAAACAGCATGGAATCACAAAGAAATAAGGAGCTTTGGGCAAAATTGTGTTTTGCGGCACCGTTTGGAAACATGATGCTTTCAGGATGTTTCGGATTGTTGTCTGCATTTTTGGAAAATGAAGGGAAGTTTACTGATAAGACTTATAAACTCATAAGTAATTAGGGGTAAACCGTTATTGGCGAATATTCCAATCAAACATATAGTCATGCCATATCGAGATAATCCTTGCTAACACTTATCTTAATTGGCACTATACAATCTTATGATCAAATTGATAAATAATCAAATTATTAAAAAATTGAAATAATATTATTTTGAATAACCGACATTTTATGGTAATGATCAATGTCATGTTGTTCTATTAGATATTACTAATAATAAAGGAAAGGAGGCTCCATTTCATGGTACGAAAACCAGCAAGTATGTATAGAAACGTAAAACAGCGCTCATTCACAAGACGAAAATATATGGGTGGTGTGCCTGGAAGTCAGGTAATTCACTATGATATGGGTAACAAGACAACGCAGTTCCCTATCAAGGTAACATTGATAGCAAAAGAGAGATGCCAGATACGCCACACTGCACTTGAAGCCGCACGTATCACTGCAAACAGGGCAATGACAAATGCAGCAGGTCGTGAAAAATTCCATCTCAAGTTGCGTGTTTATCCTCATGAAGTACTGAGGGAAAACAAACAGGCAACCGGCGCAGGTGCTGACCGTGTGTCAAGCGGCATGCGTGGTGCATACGGTAAGAATGTGTCCACTGCAGCACGGGTTTGCGCAGGTCAGAAAATATTTACGGTTTCTGTTGAAAAGGAACATTTTGAAGCTGCAAAAAATTCAATGTGGAGAGCAGGACAGAAATTGCCGACACCCATAAGGATCGTTGTCGATCAGGGTCAGGAACTGGTACTGTAGACACTCATCAGTTTGATACAACAAACAGAGGCTGTGACAATGGATGATTATGAAGCACTTTTAGACCGTGCGATAGATAATTTACCTGATATGAAGACTACGGATGTTCGTTTTGTAATCCCTGAACCCAAAATATTTATTGAGGGTAAGACCACGGTTCTTGACAATTTCAATAATATCGTGGATGTATTAAATCGGGATTCGGACCATCTTATGAAATTCCTTACCCGTGAAATGGGTACGGCTGGTAAATTAGAAGGCGGTCGTGCGATATTTCAGGGAAAATTCCCGAAAGAATTGATCAAATCAAATATTGATTCTTATGTGGAAGAGTATGTGACATGCTCTGAATGTTCCCGTCCCGATACCCAACTTATCAAGGTTGACAGGGTATTGGTGCTCAAGTGCTCAGCATGTGGTGCACACAGGCCTGTTAAGAAAAGGAGAGCTATTGCTTCAGCACCTCGTGATGCAGTTGAAGAAGGTAAGGAATATGAGGTCAGGATCGATGCGGTTGGTTCCAAAGGTGATGGAATCGCTAAACTGGCCAGATTTACGATATTTGTTCCGGGTGTTCCAAAAGGTGAAGTTGTAAACATCAGGATAAAACGTATAAGCGGTACTCTTGCGTTTGCAGAGAAGATATAGCTGTCTGGTTTGGGATTTTAATTGTAACTATTTAGCCAACGACAATTTTTAATATATTCCGGATAAACGGATCATGGCAAAAAGGATTCACCGCAGAGAGGACTTATTTTTCTCTGCATGCCTCTGCGGTTTTCCAAACCATTCCGGAAGATAATAAAAAGTCTCTAGCCACCCTATAAACCGTTTACTCTTCAAAAAACGGTGATGCCCAAAAAATCGTGACCTTCCATAATAATCGTCATGCTGTGGGACTATAGGTTGATTTTAAGTGCATATATTTGGTGAAAAATCACTATATTATGGAATAGTGCCTATATTAACAAATACAACATTTCTATGTTTTGTATCTGGCAAGGTTTATAATACTGTTTTCCAAACACTTTCACCCCGCTTGGCTTATTGTAATATACCCTGTGGTGGTATGTGTTACTGAGGTGAAATACATGGACGAATTTTTCAAAGGATTAATCGAACGTGCAAGGTACTACGAGCAGATCGAAATACCTGAGCGCGAATTACAGTGAACAATATATTCCGGCTGCATATCACCATTTCTCTGATTCTGTCATATGTGCTTTGTTTTTGCGGTCGGGTGTTTTCACATTTGTAGGACTGTTTTTGTTTTCTATTATACAATTCATTTTTATGACAAATTTACCATTAGGACAAATAGTGTTTCCAGTATTTTTACACCGCCGTTGACAACTTTGGCACTATTCCCGAATTTTGTTGCTTTGCGAACAATAAATCCTTCGATACCTTCTATTTCTAAATGATTTTGTGGTTGTATCTCTACTTTTCTCATAGGGATATCCTATAGATATACAGATTACGATGTTTCACATCATATCCAACTGTTTAAAAATTAGAAAATATAATATGGTGACTTACAGAAGAAAACTAAGCAGTTCTTCGGAGATACTGACTAAGCGAAACACACATATAGAACTGCAAACAATTGGAATACTTTGCTGACAAAAACAATTTTTGACTTTGTAACGGAGTAATAACATGAAAATAATACCACTAGGTAAAAGAGTTTTGATCCAACCAATCATAGAAGAAGAGATGACAGCCAGTGGGATATATATCCCTGAAACTGCCAAGGAAATGAAAAAACAGGGTATCGTAGTAGAAATAAGTGCTTCAATGGACGAGAAAGATTGTCCAATAAAGAAAGGGGACACAATACTATATTCAGGATACAGTTTTGATGAGATGGATGTTGATGGTGAAAAATATATCGTTCTGGATTATAAGAACATAATTGCAAAGATAGAATAGGTGAATAACATGGCAAAACAATTGACTTTTGA
>JBQVMC010000102.1:0-6241 GCA_052361145.1 Methanosarcinaceae archaeon | reverse complement strand
CACTATTCTGAAATCGAAGGCCTGCTTGGCCACTTGATTTTGAAATCCAGATATGCATTTTACCATCCTTTTTGAAGAGGATACGTTTTATCGATAATTATACTTTTATCATCAAATGTTGCATTGGCATATAATCCATATGGTGAAGTATATACGTACGAAGTATATTACAATGGTAAACTGTTGCCAGATACTGAAGTTGCAAACCCAACTTTGAAAATTGGGGAATCTTTTTCAGTCGCGGTTGAAATGACTATGTATCAATATTGTCAAGTCTATTGTAAATTGTTAGATCTTGGTACATATTCAGGCTCAGATTATTTTATAGTTATAGACGGACCATCAGAATTAGGCAAGTCTTGTGACAAATTGTTCTTGGAAAATGAAACACACATGTTTGAATGGACTTTGAAACCAACAGACGAATGGGCTGGTGGTACAATGCCAATTAATTTTCACTATTCAATCGTTGTGAAAGATAATCCAGAACCAGTTGTCAATAGCGAATTCACCATAGCCGTCCCCTACATCTCCACCGAATACTACGAAGGCGACTCCACTCCTCCCACAACAACCACCCCAGACTCCCCCAAACCAACAGAAAACCCCAACTCCACTCCCGCCTTCACCCTTATAACCGCCGCCCTTGCCCTAACCCTCGCAGCGCGTACCAAAATCAAATAACCACATGAGAATGCGCACCAATAGATCACCAAAACCGTGCAGCTTGTCCGCGCGAAGCGCGCGTTGCTCACTCACACCAAATCATAGATAAGATCATACCACCATGCCCATTAATATTATCAAAACCCGATGGGAAATTGATTACAGGTAGACCTATACATACAAATGGAAAAAATCGAATCCAATAGTGATATATCTCACCACATTATAACACAATTGTTTTTGAGTTTTATTATTAGATGTGTGGTGATAAATAGGTTGAACGCTGGCGAATTATGACATGGGATTATATGGCAAAAATGTGTATTATTTCAGACGCTGGATTGACACCATAGATCTAATTATTGATATCAATCGGCGCCGTTAACTATTCTCGATATATGTATATATATATACAAAATGTCTTTATATGGAGATAAAATTTGACATTGTCATGTTTAAAAAATATAATCAAAATCAACAGTTTTTGCTGACTTTTAGATCAAACATTTTGTTCCGGAAAACCACATCGGCAGTTTTGTGCCATGCGTTTAATTCTACAAAAGCGCCTGTTTTTTCTCATTAATCTCTTCCTGTAGTTTCTCATTCTGTATCTTGTATGAAATCATGGTTGCAAAAAGCAGGAAAAATGCAATGAAATTTACAAGCAGGGTAAGTTGTAATGATACACCTTCAAGACCGCCATCGCTTGTGTTTTGTGCACTTGGACCGAACATTAGCGGGTGTGCTGAGCGCCACATTCGGATTGACAGGAAACTGAGTGGCACGGATGCAAAACCTACTATTCCAAAGACTGCTGATAGGCGGGCACGCTTTTCGGGTTCTTCGATTGCCTGTCGCATAAGAAGATATGAAAGATATACCAAAAACAGTGCAAGGGAAGTTGTAAGCCTTGGTTCCCATATCCAGTACCATCCCCATGTAGCCTTTGCCCATATAGAACCTGTTAAAAGCACAAGTAATGCAAATATAGAACCTATCTCTGCTGATGAACGTGCCAGCACATCCCAGTTGTGTGTTCCTCTTTTAAGGTATAATATGCTTGCAATAAACACTACAAAGAATGCAAGATAGGATGTTATCGCAATTGGCAGATGGAAATAGAATATTTTGAAACTGCTGCTAAGTATCTCGCCGCTTTCACCTCTCATATGCGGCAGGTAATAGAAGATCATGCCAAGTGCAATCGGCAGTATTACAGCAGTTAGAATCGATAGTATTCTGGTTTTCTGGGAATAAATTGACATTTTATCACCTTAGTTATTAGGCAAATGGGTAGTTTAAGTGTCAGGGTGTTATTTACTCAGATATTGGAAGTCATGTATTAAAAATATCACCCATCTGTTAAAGATACTTTTTTAATATATTCAGGATTAAACAAATTTTGTATCCACTTCAAATCATAGGGTAACTGGCACTATTCTGAAATCGAAGGCCTGCTTGGCCACTTGATTTTGAAATCCAGATATGCATTTTACCATCCTTTTTGAAGAGGATACCAAATTTTCATCAAAAGGGTGCTTTCTCACTCGTTCAAATACCTGCATTCCGTGTCACCATGCGTCTAAAAATTAAATTACCATGAAGTAATATCTCTGTGTTACTCCCTGCTGCTATTTTGGACGATACGATCAATACAACTCCGTAGCCTGGTCCATAAGAAACTTCACAACTCTGCTTTGGGGTGCTTAATGGCATACATCGAACTCGCTTCGCTCGCTCACTCATATCTCAACGCATCCAACGGCCGCATATTCGCAGCCTTCCACGCCGGATACATCCCGCCGGCAAGACTTGTAATAATCCCAAATAACACGCCTGCAATGATATACAAAAAATTGGACGGCGCGAAAAAGTAGGAACTCTCCTTTAATATCAAAATATTAACTACAAAACCGCCGCCCAAACTTAAAAACCCGCCGACAATGCTGGCTGCGATACCTAAGAACAGCGCCTCCATCATGAACATTTTTAAGACATCCTTTCGTGATGCTCCGACGGCTTTCATAATGCCGATCTCTTTTGTTCGCTCCATTGTGGACATAAGCATCACATTTAAGATGCTAACACCTGCGACAAGAAGCGAGATCGAACCGATTCCCATGAGAAACAGCGATATAGAATTGAAAATACCGTCAATGCTATCCAATATTGAATTTGTTGCAAGTACATGTACAACCTCTTCCCTCTTATTGAGCCGGTCTTCGATCGCTGTTTTCACAATCTCAACATCATCCACGTTTTTAACCTTCATAATAATATTGTTGTATCCATCTACCTGGTCTTCATATATCTTATCATACGCCTGTGGAGAAATAAACACTGCCTGATCCGGACTTATACCAAAACCAAAACCTGCCTCTTCAAGTATCCCGACCACACGAAACTGTGAATCCTTCAACGTGATCTTGCCTCCGACCTTGATCTCAAAATGCTTTACAAGACTTGCACCAACCACGCAATCAGAAGAACCTGCCCTGAATATCTTTCCTTCCCCCAATTCAACCAATTGCAAAACATCGTCTTTCTTTATACCATAAATATTTCCATACGTGGCTTCGCCCTTATATTCAACTTTTCCGGTACTTGCCAACACAGGAATAACATACTCAACATTACTCACTTTCTTTAATTGGTCGAGTTGCTTTTCCGTGATCGTATCCTCACCATACGCCGGATACACAATAAGCTCGTTTCCCACATCCCCGAGTGATTCGGATACCGATAATTTCAAGCTGTTCCCAAGAATCCCCATTGATGAAATTGCGATCACACCTATAATGATCCCGATCGCTGCAAGAGCCGTGCGGACAGTATGCCTCGTAAGATTTCGCCTGGCAAGTTCAACGTACATATTATTCCTAATACCCTTAATCAGACTCATTGCACACCTTACCGTCCCTGAGATTGATATTTATATTAGAATATTCCGCAAGTTTTCGGTCATGTGTTACTACAATAACAGTTGTACCCCTTGCATTGAGATCACTCAGCAGATCCATTACGTTTTTGCCGGTTTTAGTATCAAGGTTACCGGTAGGTTCATCCGCAAGTATGATCGGCGGGTCGTTTGCAAGAGCACGCGCAATAGCCACTCTCTGTTGTTGCCCACCTGACAGTTCATTTGGTTTATGGTCTGCGTATTTGGCTTCGAGATTTGCACGTTTAAACATTAAAAGTGCCTTTTCTTTTCGTACATCGGCCGATGCATTGTTAAAGATCATCGGCATCTCCACATTCTCAATAGCGGTCAATGCCTGTATCAAATTGAACTGCTGGAATATAAAACCGATATTATTCCTGCGTATTGCCGTCAGTTCATCATCATCCAGAGTTGAGATGTCTATTCCGTTAATCTTGACAGTACCTTCAGTGGGCAGGTCAAGACATCCGATCATATTAAGAAGTGTGGATTTTCCCGAACCGGACGGACCCATAATAGTCGCAAAATCACCATTCTTTATCGACAGGTCAACCTTATTGAGTGCATATATCTCATTTGAACCAAGAATATACTTCTTGGTAACATTCTGCAATTCAACAATCAAATCCGGCATAACGACACCACAATATCAAATCATGCACTTTCCTTGCGCTTTTTCCATGAGTAGCCGATGATACCGATAATTGCAATAGCAGATATTACGATAGAACCTATGACAATAGGCGACATGCCATTACTGCTACTTGAACCGGTCATTGAATTCTTATCCAGATCGATCGATTCGTTGATAGAAGTATATGCATTGTCAGTATTCCTGAATTCTATTATGACTGGAACACTTGTGATATCACCGGATGACACACGTGCTGACAATTCAAAACTGCTGAAATCATCTGCTTCAAGAGTACCTATGAAATAGTTAGCATACGGCTGTACAGGCTCCACACCATCAGATTCAACTATCGATAACATGACATTTTTAGCATCAGTTGTTCCCACATTATTTATATCCCCGGTAATTGTATATTTTGTCCCTATATACTCGATATCAATTGCTGTCAGGAGAAGGGCTGACTTTTCAACAACATTTATCGTGCTGCTCACCCCTGTAGATTGGTGCAGGTTATCGCCATTGAAATATGATGCCAAAAATGAGACGTTCTTTGCACCCTGGCTGGAAGCCATTGTGTTAAGAGTAAATGTCGCAGTAGATCTATTTCCTGCCGTAATGGTTCCGACAAATACCTCAGGAGGTGTGAATGCCACACCATCACCAACAGGCTTTACAATGACAGAGGTCACATCATTTGCTCGTATGTTCACGATATCAAGAGTGATAGTAGCAATCTCATTCATAACAGTTGAAGGCAGGTTTGATACAATGAGTTTTATATCCCTGTCATCGACTTTGACAGGTATCTTATAATTCAGGTCATACATATCACTCCCACCAACAAGTTCGAAGTTAATAAAATGCACACTGTTCTGTATGTCTTCTTTTGCCTTGATATTAAAAGTCAATTGCAATGTGTCCCCGGGTCCTAAAAGTCCAATATTCGTATAAATGCTATCCAGTATATCGATGTTGGTATTTCCCCCGAGGGTTGCGCTCAGTATATATGCATTCATGTCGAATGTCTTGTCATCCTCACGGACATATATCTCACCTGTCGCCATGTTATTGAGTGTTATAGTGATCGTACCCGAATCCCCGGGCATAAGAACGACTGGTTCAACCTGATAGTTCAGGGCAACGGTCGGCCTTACATCAGTATCCCCTAAAGCAGGAATTGCGAAAATCACCAGTAGCAATAAGACTGCAACTGTTTTGTATGATATATTATTCGTTGCCACGGTAATCAGCCAAATATACTGTACAAGTTATAAATAATGTATAATCCAACAGGAGCGCCAACCGTGATCACTGCATTTTTAATTGGAAGGTTGCGCGAATACATGAGCCCGAATATCCATATATTTGTACTCCATAGTGTAAAGATCACACCTATTATGACTGACGCCTGTATTATCGGATTTGATAACATTAACTGTTGCACCAGTTCAGGACTCTCTGTAGAGAATTCGATTGTCGGAAGGGCTATTATCATTGCAATCAGTCCGATTGTACTACCTGCGATCGAAGGAATAAGGCCATAGCCTACAAACTCAAGCACACGTTTAAATTCACCTTTTCCCTTAAAAAAGAGGGATATTGCATAGAATATTGCAGCGTATATTACCCACATAACAAAAACTGATATAATTGCGCCCACTGCGCCAAGTATGGTGCCAATTGACGCAAATGTTGCTGCATCACCTAAAAGTTCAGCCATGATTTTTTGGATCACAAATATTGCATTTATAGCTCCAATTATTCCAATGACAAAAACAATTGCTATAGGTGTTTTGAAACTTATGTCTTCATTTAGTTTGTTTTTAAAAAAATTATTTGGATTTGTAAGGACTTCTAACATATTAGTACCTCTGGTATCTTATTACTACCCCTGATGTAAAGTTGGTCTATATATAATCATATTTATTATTATTATTATTATTATTATTATTATTATTATTATTATTATTATTATTATTATTATTATTATTATTATTATT
>JBQVMC010000101.1:0-6337 GCA_052361145.1 Methanosarcinaceae archaeon | reverse complement strand
GACAGACGCTGGCTTAACAGTGGACAATCCCGATGCTTCGTGGAGTGCCGGGCATTCTTCATCAGGAGATGGAATTGGTTATTATACAGATGATGATGGTTATTGGTTTTCGACAAACACAGGTCGCGCCTTCATACGCGGTGGCGGTTGGAGCAATGGCGGTTTGGATGGGTGCTTTGCGGTTGCTCTGAGTTATGCCCCTGAGGGTACCTACACTAGCATTGGTTTTCGGTGTTGCCAGTAGTTTCGTAGAAATCTGGATTTTGGAATTTGATAATTTGGTAAACCCCGCGGAAAAGGGGACTGTATGGGTTTGACCCATACATAAGAACGGAACGGTTGGGGTTTAACCCCAGCTATTCCAACCCCAACCGCTTCACTTAATAATTTTATGCTAAAAGATTTAAAAATTTTAGAAAAACAATACGAACTTATATTATGGATGTTTCCATTGATAAACAAATTTCCGCAAAAACAACGATTTGTATTAGGTCAGCAAATGCAAAATGTACTTCTTGAAATTCTTAAAAACACAATACAAGCAAATCACGAAAGAAATAAATTTATTACATTACGACAAATGAGCGTTGAATTAGATAAATTTAGATATCTATATAGGTTATCAAAAGATTTAAAATTCATAAGCATAAAGCAATATCAGTTTGGAGCTGAAAAAATAAATGAAATAGGAAAAATGTTAGGTGGCCCGCCCGCCTCGCAAGCGAGCTTGCTCGCGTTGCGGGTAAAAAGTTATTAATAAAATTATGTTCTATACTTATGTTTTAAAAAGTAAAAAAGATAATAAATTTTATGTGGGTTTTACTAAGAATCTTAAGAAAAGATTTGTAGAACATAATAATGGATTGGTTAAAGCGACTAAAAACAGAAAACCCTTAATTTTAATTTATTATGAAGCATGTTTTAGCGGAAAAAATGCTTTAAAAAGAGAGAAGTATTTTAAAACTGGTTTTGGTAGAAGATATTTGAAAAATAGATTAGAAAATTAATTTTTTCTAATCAAAAGGCCCGCCCGCCTCGCAAGCGAGCTTGCTCGCGTTGCGGGCGGGGAAAATATTAAGCCCGTACCTCCGAGTAGTTGAATAAATATGGACTGTATGGGTCTGACCCATACAGTCATTCATCTATTCGGAGTTAATAGGCTTTTCACATGAAAACATATAATAATTTATTTGATAAAATTTGTTGTTTTACAAATTTGCATTTAGCTTATATGAAAGCGAGGAAATGTAGGAGATATAGAAATGAAATTTTAAAATTCGGTTATAATATAGAAGAAAATTTATTAAAATTACAGGAAGAATTATCAACTCAAACTTATAAGCATGGCGGTTATAGAGAATTTATTATTTCTGATTCAAAAAAACGGAATATTAAAGCAGCACCTTTCAGAGACAGAGTAGTCCATCACGCTGTTTGTAATATTATTGAACCGATTTTTGACAATGGATTTATTCACGACAGCTATGCCTGCCGAAGATATAAAGGAACACACAAAACAATAAAAAGATTAGAGCAATTTTTGAAATCTCTAACTACGCTATCAGAGAGAGAGAGAGAGAGAGAGAGAGAGAGAGAGAGATTTTCCGCTCCAGCGACATATTGTCTCCAATGCGATATTTCAAGGTATTTTAAAAACATAGACCATAAAATTTTAATAAAAATAATTGAAAAGAAAATAAAAGACGCAAAAACGCTTTGGTTAATAAATGAAATTATTGATAGCAATTATGACAGCAGAATTTACGAAAACTTATTTGATTTCAGAATAACAGGCATTCCAATCGGAAATTTGACCAGCCAATTATTCGCGAATATCTATTTAAACGAGTTAGACCAATTTATGAAGCATAATTTAAAAATTCGTTATTATATTCGTTATATGGATGACTTTCTAATTTTTGGCTACAATAAAAAGAAAATGCATATTATAAAAAAACAAATTCAGGAATTTTTAGAAAATAACTTAAAATTAAAATTTCATCCAAAAAAAGTAAATATTTTTCCAGTAGAGAAAGGCACAGATTTTCTTGGTTATATAATTTTTAGAAATTATCGTTTATTGCGAAAAAGTAGCGTAAAAAGATTTATAAAAAGAACAAAAATTTATCAAAAAAGAATGAAAAAAGGAAAAATAACACAAGAAAAATTTAACAATTCGCTACAATCATGGAATGCATACGCCAAATTCGGAAATTCATGGCGATTAAGAAAGGATTTACAAATATTATAATGAGTAAAAAAATAATAGAACAAAATTTATCGCCACATTTCTGGAATTATGTTTATATCACAAATAATTACAACAAATTTACTAAAACTGCATAAACAAGGAATGATTGGGGTCAGACCCCGAACACCTCAAATAATTAAAAACAAGGAATGTTCGGGGTCAGACCCCGAACACCTCAAATATTATGAGAATGAGAGTAGAACCAATTAAAATTAAAGATTTCGTTCATGTTTTCAATAGAGGAAATCGCAAAGCGATAATTTTTCGCGATACCAATGATTGGTGGCGGTTTTTGAAAATTTTGTTTTTTTTCAATCATCAAGATTCGTTATCAAATTTATCTCGCAAAGGAATGTTCGAGGGAGTGTTCGGGGTCAGACCCCGAACACTCCAAAGGGGGAAATTTAAATGGCCAGAGTGGCCAAAAGATTGGGGTCCTCGCAAACCATTAGTTAAAATTTTGGCTTATTGCCTTAAAGATAATCATTTTCATTTGTTATTGCAAGAAATTATGAAAGGAGGGATTAGTAAATTTATGCAAAAATTAGGTGATGGCTTTACTGTTTATAGTAATTTGAAATATGATGAAGTTGGCAGGGTTTTTCAGGGTTCTTATAGAGGGAAAACAATAACAGATGATATAAGAAATCTTCAATATATGGATGCTTATATTCAAGTTTTTAACCCTTTTGAAAATTATCCCGGCGGGATTGAACAAGCGGGACAAGAATTTGACAAAGCATTTGAAGTCGCAATGAATAATCCTTTTACCAGTTTAGGCGAATCTTTAGGGAGAAGAAATTTAGGAATTATTGATAGAGATATTTTGAAAGATATGTATCCTGACTTAGAAGCGTATAAAGAATTTGCTCGCGACGCACTTTTAGTGAGGAACATGCGAGAAATTTTAGGTAAATCAACAATGGAGTAAGTAGAATTAGGGTGTTCGGGGTTAGACCCCGAACACCCTAAATATTAAAACAAGGAATGATTGGGGTCAGACCCCAATCATTCCAACCGTTCCAGCCAATAGGCTTTTCAAAATAAAAAGCCCTGCTCACGCAGAACTTTCCATTTCCCTTATTTCTCAAATTAGTGTATAATATAATAAAATAATATGAATAATATATTTCAAAAAATCGCAAATTTCATAAAATATCACAATGCTTTTACAATAAGTTTGCTTTTAGTTTTTCTTTTCAGCGGAGTAATTTTTGCGTCAGATACCGCACGAGACGCGGTTATTGGCGAAAAAATTATCACTAAAAGCGGGATAGACAATACAGAACTTTTAGATACTAAATTAGATAATTTTGATTTGCAAATGACCATCATCGGCATTGAAGAAGACGACAAAAAATACTATATAGAATACACTTTCAACACACTTGGAATTCAAAATAACATTTGGCAAAAAATAGTGAGCCAACCAATTTTAACTATTTATAAAGATACGCTTGGCGATAATAATGATTTAGGACTTTATATCACTGAAAAATTTTCTCAAATAGCTGATTATCAAATTTCTTACTTAAAAGAAGTTCAAGAAGCGGAAATAGAAAAAGGCAAACAACAAATTGTTGAAACAACAGAATACACAGGATTATATCAGAGTTTGATAGGTAAGATTTTAGATGTAAAAGAAAAGGTTTTGCCGGGATACGAACCAGTAGTCGTTGCTCCAGTTATAGAACCTGTTTTTGTCCCCGCTCCTGTCCTCGCTCCAGTTCCTGACCCAGCCTCTTGTATTCCAGATTGGCAGTGCGATGAATGGTCGCCATCTGTTGATTTTACGCTTTTGGGTCAAGAATTTACTCAAACTAGATATTGTTTTGATTTGAATAATTGCGATATTAATGATAATAAACCAACAGAACAACAAATAGCTTGTGGAACTTTGTTTGAATTAACACCACCTGCACCTGCACCTGATAGCATAAATTGTGCTTCATTTTTAATTGACGGCATAGAATATGTTTCAGTTACATTTGACGGCATAGAGTATTTTTACGAATTTTGTGAATAAATATTTTATGGAAAATAACAAACCAACCAAAAATTTTGATGAGTGGAATATCCAAAAAAAAGAAATCCATAATTCTGGAATAAATAAGTTTTATAGAGACAGGGAAATTTGGTGGTGTGATTTGGGAATAAATATAGGGTTTGAACAAGATGGAACAAGAGAAGAAAAAAGTCGTCCTGTTTTGATATTAAAAGGATTAAGTAGAAATACTTGTTTGATAATGCCATTAACTACATCAAGTGAGCGACATCCTATGAGAATATTTTTAGGCAAGATAGTCAATAGAAATGCTTCGGCAATTATTTCTCAAATTCGCGTAATAGATACGAAAAGATTATTTAAGAAAATAAATGTTTTAGATAAAGAAAAATTTGAAGAAATAAGAAAAGCCGTTAAAAATTTAATTTAACGACTTTTCTAACTTTTTTCCCTCCGAAGAGGGCGGGCCCGAAGGCACTGTTATTATTAGTATAACAAATCACAAAACTATGTCAACCCCAATAAACAATGACTAATTTTAAAACTGTTTTATTATTTGTTATTTATTATTGAGTATTGTTTTAAAATTTAAAATTTGTGCAATTTAAAATTTCTTATCTATATTTATTATGACCTATCTAAAAAAACTTATTATAATAGCCATCGTAATAACCTGTATTTCCGCAGGTGCGTATTTTGTTAACGCCCTTATCGGCGGAGGAAATAACACAACGCAAATCTCTTCGCTCCAGAAGGGGCTTGTCGGACACTGGCCGTTAGACAAAGAAAGCCTCCAATCTGCTACTACATTTGCGGATAAAACTCCTTATGAGAATGTGGGGACGAAGTATGGGAGTGTGTTGAAGTTTGATGGGGTGGATGATTATGTTAATTGCGGGAATGATGAGAGTTTGGATATCACTAATGCGATTACGATTAGTGCGTGGGTGAATTTAGCTACTTTATCTCCGACTGGTTCATATCCCAGTATAGTAAAAAAATATACACCAGCTTCATCAGGATATGGTATGAATTATAGAAGGACAGAAAATCGGTTTGGAATGGCAGTATATGATGGCACGGAACACTTGGTAATGACAGTAGCAGATGGTTGTGTAGTAGATACTTGGTATCATGTTGTAGGAACTTGGGATGGAGCAACTATGATTATGTATGTAAATGGAACTACATCAGGTACTCCTGTTGCGCATGATGGTTCAATCGTAAATGATGCTGGAAGTTTAAATGTCGGTACTTATGGTAGCTCCTCGCAGGCTTTCGACGGCTCAATAGGCGATACAAGAATATACAACAGAGCATTAAGCGAAGCAGAAATCCTAACACTTTATGAAGGCGGGGCAGTTAGCGAAACAGGTTTAGTAGCACACTACAAATTCGGAGATAAAGCAGGTGCAACTTTAACCGATGAAACCGCAAATAACAATGACGGAACGCTAACAGGATTTACAAGCACAGCGGCAGGATACGGCGACACGCACGATAGCGGTTGGAATACTAACGCCACACCGAATGTCTTTGCCCCCGATAATATGGGGCAGAGTGGTCGGGCGATGAGTTTTGACGGGGCGAGTGATTATGTTAATTGTGGGGATGATGAGAGTTTGGATATTACGGAGGCGATTACGATTAGTGCGTGGGTGAAGACAGATGATAAAACATCATTTAAGGGTATTCTTTGTAAAGAAGATAGCGGTGGTGTATATAATTATTTGATATATGTAATGGATTCATCATTTAGGTTTCAATCGTATAATGGCAGGGTTTTGTTTAGCGCTACTACTGGCGCAATTATATCTGAAAATACTTGGTATTATGTAGTCGGAACATTTGATGAAAGTTTAGGGTCGTTAAATGGTAAAATATATTTAGATGGTGAATTAAAAGGTCAATACACTTATACTAGTCCATTACCTACAAATAATGCTAATGTATCTATAGGGAAATATGGAACAGCCGAATTCAACGGCTCAATAGCCGATGTCAGAATTTATAATAGAGCATTAGAACCAGAAGAGATAACGATGCTTTACGAGCAATACAGACCTAAACTTTCAGTGGGG
>JBQVMC010000100.1:0-6355 GCA_052361145.1 Methanosarcinaceae archaeon | reverse complement strand
GTCTCTGTTTCTACTTTTTTTTGCTCCAGACAACGCTTTGTTCTCCTCGTTCAGATAGTCTTTTGCTCTCTGTATCAGCTTTTTGCGGGATTTTCTCTGGATTGTAAGCATTTCCGGGTTAAATATCAGGACGTAACGTCTGCCATCGACCATTCCAAGGTTTTCATAATATGTTGTGTCATCATACCTTTTGAACCCCATTTTTATTATCTGTTTAGTCATATTTATTTCGTTGATCGATTCAAAACGCTCAATATTGACTTTTTCCATGCCAGGAATCTGACTCTTGTCAAGAGCTGTGATATACTGATATTTTTCGAGTTCCAAGTGTGTGAGATTCTCATCTGAGACCATGCCCCTGTCAAAAACCAGCACAATCTCGTTATCTTTGAATTTAAATTCTCTTTTCCACTGAACCGACAAATTTTTGATCGTTTTGACATCCGCTGTGTAATCTTCAAGTATGTCCCATGCGAATGGATAACCTCTGGAATTCACCAGAAGTGAGAGGACTACTCTCTTTTTCCGATATCCATTGCTTTTGGTTCGCCCTGCGCTCGCTAACTCGCATTTCCCGCCCTCAAAATATGAATCGGTAAGATCATAAAAGACGATGTGCATACTGTCTTCATCACGTTTTTTCAATGTTTTGTACAGGTAACGCTCTATCTCCTCTTTTCTATCCTCAATAAGGTCAAGCTCACGAAATATTCTTGATTTGTTGATATGCTGACCATTTAGGTGAAGAATACGGTCTAATGCGGTTTTGTTGAACCAGTCTACAGCGGAAAGATAACTTCCAGGATCCAGACAGCGATAGAGCGTCAATATTTCCACAATTTCTGATGTCTGCACGTCTTTGTTCTCTGATTGCGGGAATATCTTCGACAGTTTCCACTGCTTCCAGATAACATCCAGGAATGAGACGTCTAAATAGCGCCAGTGATTCTCAAAGATTAGGTCTTCTACCTTTATTGTCTCGATTTCGAGCCCTTTCATGACTGCAAGACCACGCCTGATCTGCTGTACTTCTTTTGACGTTAAATTGCTTAAGTAAGTGATTATGCGATGCCTATTCTTGCCGTTTTCCCTGTATGGCTCTACAAGACTGTAGTATGCATGGTGATGGTGCTTAAGATACCAATTAAATTTCATGTTTATATATTGGTCGTAAATTATATAAAGGTTTTGATTCAATAACGATATGTATGGGGGATAAATTGTTTAGTCATAGTGATAAATTATTGGTCGTATAAAATGTTGAAGATGGAGTGTACTAATGGGTAAAATGGGTGTGAAAAGTAGGTATGTGTGTTTGGTTTTGTACTACGAAACCATCACGAAAGGGAGGTTAACTGTGGGAAAGGCGGGTTACAAACCAAAAACTAAAATAGTACAATCAAAGTATATACACCAGCTAATACACAAAGCAAAACTGCTAACTTAATTAAGATCATGTGGATTTAAAATTTGCATGTTTCTGAACTTTAATGTTCGGTTAACGAAGGATGGAATTAATAGGTTTGTGAATAATTTGTAAAGCTCTCCCTATTGTAATATTATTATGGAATAAAACACATACTGAAAATGTAATGCTCAAATTCACACATATTGAAAAACATTACGTTCTTTGCGGTGACATCTCAATAAAACTCAACCAAATTTAAGAACATATATTTTTTCAATGTTTAATCATATTGGAACACATAGAATAATCCAATGGACTATTGGACTATTGGTACAATGAATAGCGATAAAAGATTATTAATTAACTCATTAATCCTGAAAAGTTAAAACGAAGGCCTAATATGCGAGTTTCAATGGATATAGAATTAAAAGATATACCCGGACAGTTGCTTTTAGCACTAAATCCGATATCGGAATCAAAAGGTAACCTGATATCTGTGGTCCATCATCATGAAAAACACACTCCCCGTGGTACAATTCCGGTTCAGCTTGTTTTAGAGATAGATCCTGATAAACTTGATGCGATAATAACACGGTTTGAGGATAGTGGGATAAATGTTGTCAGGTCTGGAGAAGAGCGATTTCTTGAACACGGCGCAGTTATTATGATAGGGCATATCATTCACACTGACATACAGGATACAATTGATAAAATTGACAGGACAGGATTTGCAGAGGTCGTTGATCTTTCCCTTTCAATGCCGCGTATAGATGTGCCTTCATCAGCACTCCTGAAGATAGATGCTATCGGAAAACAGGAACTAAGCGATGCTATGTCGTTATTAAAAGCAGTGGCTGATAAAAAAGATCTTCTGGTAATTGAGCCGATAGACACTGAATTAATGTAAAAGGTGATTCAATGAAAACGATACGTACATCTATTATTGGATTTGGGGCTGTCGGTCAGGGTGTTGCAGAAGTGTTGTTACAAAAGGATGAATACCTCAAGAGCATTGGACTTGACATCAAGGTTGTAGCAATAGCGGATTCAAAAGGGGCTGCCATAGATCCTGATGGTGTGGACCTCTTAAAAGTCCTATTTAGGAAACGTGCCAAAGATAAAGGCAAAGATACAGGTACAGGTACAGTGGGATCCGTAAAACTTACAGGACTTGAGATCATCAAAACCATAGACCATGAACTTGTGATTGAAACAACACCAACTGATATAGAAACAGGTGGGGTCGGGCTTGCAAACATGCGTTTGGCTTTTGGGCATGGTCGTGATGTTGTCACTTCGAACAAGGGACCGCTTGCTTTAAAGTACAGGGAACTATCAGGGATTGCAAGTGAAAACGGCTCAAGATTCAAATTCGAAGCAACCGTCGGTGGTGCGATGCCCATAATCAATCTCATAAGGGATGTTCTTGCAGGTAATGAAATTGTTAGTATCGAAGGAATATTGAACGGGACATGCAATTACATACTGACACGTATGATGGAGGAACATGCTTCCTACGAGCAGATGCTTGCCGAATCACAGGAACTGGGTATTGCCGAAACCGACCCGACATATGATGTTGAGGGGATCGATGCGGCATGTAAACTGGTTATCCTTGCAAATTCCATATTCAAAATGGATGCCAATTACAAGGATGTTGATGTAACGGGAATTACAAAGATCACACCTGAATCCCTGATGCTGGCACAGGATGACGGGTATGTTATCAAACTGATAGGTGAGGTCAGGAAAGACCTGATCCGTGTGGGACCAAGATTGATTCCGGTCGCAAATCCGCTGGCAGTAGGTGGGACACTAAACGTCGCATCCATCCGGACAGACCTTGCAGGAACTGTAACAGTCACAGGCAGGGGCGCAGGTTCCATAGAAACAGCAAGTGCAATTATAAGTGACGTGATATCGATCTATCGATAATAAATTAAATTGGTATGCCCTTGTGGTTCAATATTGTAAGTAATATGGTATCGTTCGTTTATCTATAAATAGTATAAAACTTTAAAGTGACATGACAGGTTTCAAAGAATTTGCACAGGTGTGCAGGACTATCGAAAACATCCCGGGTTCACTTGATATGACATCGCAGGTTGCACAACTCCTGCAGGATATCACCTGTGATGAACTACCGGTAGTTACACATTTTATCATGGGTGAAGTATTCCCTGCATGGAGTAACGAAGATCTGGGCATTGGCACGAGCCTGCTCTATTCTGCACTTTCAAAAACAGCAGGTATATCGATTAAAGAGATGGAATCGCTGGTTCGCGATACGGGTGACATCGGAATGGCTGCAACAGTAGCACTGTCTAATAAACCTAAAAGCCAGGCAACATTTTCATCATTTCTTGAAGAGGCACCACAACTTTCCGTACTTGAGGTATTCGAGCGTTTCAAGAATATATCAAAAGTATCCGGAAAAGGTTCCCAGACAACTAAAATAAAAAATCTACAGTATCTTTTCAATTCATCTTACCCGGAAGAAGCGGGGTATATAGCACGACTTGCAATTGAAGATATGCGTATTGGTGTTGGTGAGGGAATCGTACGAAATGCCATCTCAAAAGCATTTGAGGTTCCTGTTCCTGATGTTGAGCGTGCATTCATGCTAACAAATGATATGGGGCTTGTTGCAGTTACTGCAAGACGTGGTGGTTTAGGAGAAATTGCAAAATTGGGTCTTGAGTTGAGGCGTCCTATCAAAATGATGCTTGCCCAGATTACACCAACCATTGAAAGTTCAATAAGTGAAATGGAAACTGTTGCTGTTGAGTGGAAATTCGATGGCGCACGTGTCCAGATACACAAGGATGGTAACAATGTAACATTGTTTTCAAGACGGCTTGAAGATGTAACCCGCTCGCTACCCGATATTGTTTCGGCAATCAAGGAACATGTCAATGCGGATTCAGCGATACTTGATGGTGAGGCATTCGCAGTTGATGAATCAGGCAGACCGCGCGCATTCCAAGAGATATTGAAGCGTTTTCGCCGCAAATATGATGTGGAGGCGAGCGTGCGTAATATTCCACTGACTTTACAACTATTTGACCTGGTGTACCTGAATGGTGAAAATCTTCTTGATAAGCCGCTTACCGATCGTAGGGCTGCACTGCTTGGTTGTGTCGAGAATGACTGGTCTATTAAGGTGGATGAGCAGGTGCTGACAAATGATATAGAAGAAGTGAACAGGATATACAATAAGGCACTGGAGGCAGGTCATGAAGGGATTATGATCAAAAATCCAAATTCACCATATTCTCCCGGAAAACGCGGCAAGAACTGGCTTAAGAAAAAACCAGTGATGGAAACGCTTGACCTTGTTGTGATCGGTGCAGAATGGGGATACGGTAGGCGTGCCAACTATATGGGTTCGTATACTCTTGCCTGCCACGATCCGGACACAGGACGGTTTTTGCCTCTGGGAAAGGTTGGAACAGGTATCAATGATGAACAACTTGCAGAACTAACAGGGAAATTCTCAAAATTGATCGTTATTGAATCTGGCATGGAAATCGAACTTAAGCCAGAGGTGGTGTTTGAGATCGCATTTGAGGAGATACAAAAAAGTAAGAATTATGAATCCGGGTTTGCGCTTCGTTTCCCGCGGCTTGTGAATATGCGGGATGACAAATCCCCGGATGAGGCAGATACCATTCGGCGTATCGAAGATATTTATTCTATGCAGCGTAAATAATATGGTAATTATTTTGCCAGTACGCCCCATACTTTATCAATGTCCTGCCTGTGCTAACAATAGCAATTCCAAAAGTTACATTTAATTTCAAGTATACCCGGTTAGATTTTATTTCATTATTTACCAACATTATTTAATTCACTCCAAACATTTGTCAGTTATATCTAATATAAAACCATTTTAAATCATCATTTTTGTTAGGAATATCTAACAAAATGATCTTAATAACCATACCCCGTAGCTCTTCTGTGGTTGGATGTGTCGTCGCAACGTTTGACTTGAGAATTATGTATCCTCAAAGTGGCATCTAATATATGTAAAAGGGTTTACTTTATTAATTAAATAGAAAAGTGCGACATTTTTATCACCAATGGAATAAAACGCCGCTTACTATGGATTGATCCGGCATCAAAACTATCTGAAAAAATACACATGGCTATGCTCGCATTGTAGTGCACCCCAAAGCTAAATATTTCAATAATCAATTATTGATCAGAAAAATTGTTTGATGGAAATGCCGATTATCAATTAATGAATTGTTATGTCAGTATATGTATTCTCAACATGCTGAATAAATTAATCTGATTTAAACATTTGCAAGCAAATCAAGTCCATTATCAGTCAATCTATAAAAGTCATTTTCAACCTTTAAGAAATTCCCGCTCATCAAAAATTCTATCTGGTATTTTAATGATGCATCATCAATATCAAGATCAGATTGAATATCTGCTTTTATCTTACCAAATACACCGATGGATTTTACAAGTTTTCTTCTTAATGGATGCGATACAGCTTTGTTCAACATATCATGTTCCATCTTTTTTTTCTCACGTGCGGATGGAGCTGCCATCATCATTTCTTCAAGTTCATCATCCTCATCCATATTTATCACACACCATTATCATTTTCTTGTCAGAATGTCATTGATATTTATGTATCCGCTTCAAGTCTAAGGGTAACTGACTTCATTTTGAAATCGAAAGCTGCTTTTAGCACTTGGTTTAGATAATCCGAATATACATTTTATTCTGCTTTTTGAAGTGGATACATATTTATCATTTATTAGCTTGTCGATGGTTAAAGTGTAGTTAAAGTGTGTCCGAAAAAATTTAATAACTTCTATTAGTTTCATTTATTTCTTATAACAACACAATTTTCGTATCCGCTTCAAATCTAAGGGTAACTGACTCCATTTTGAAATTGAAAGATGCTCCGGCACTTGGTTTAGATAATCA
>JBQVMC010000099.1:0-6568 GCA_052361145.1 Methanosarcinaceae archaeon | reverse complement strand
TCAATTTCCAGCATATTTTACAACCTTTGGTGTTTTCACCAAGATTGTAAGGTGGTGTATTTTTAAACCGCCACAATTGAGTATTTCTTGACCGCCGTTGACAGTATATGAAACTGGTACTAAAAGAACGATTTATCCTTCGAAACTGTGTTTCAAATCACCATATAAAAAGTTATCAAAAAATCATACATCACAGCCGAAAAAACACGTGGAAATCTCTCGTCCCTACAAAATAATTTTGCAGTGTGTATACCGTCTCAGGAAACATCCTTTTGGCAAAGAGCATATAATCGATATTATATCTGGGAAAAACACTATGAAAATCAAAAGATATCATCACGAAAGATTGTCTGTATATGGTGTATTGGAGGGATATAATAGAGCAAAACTGCGGGAACTGATAGCTATACTTATTATGGATAATTTTTTGATAAAACGTGGTGAAACAATACCAACAATAACCCTCACAAATAAAGGAGAAGGATACCTATATGTAGAATCAAACAGAAATACAATATAATTGATATCTTAAATGTACAAAATCGAGAACGCTAAATATCAAATATAATTAGCGCGACTTTACTGCAATATTATTAAGCATTGGTATGTATCTATGCATGTAGTTGTTATCTGGAGTAGCGATTTTTAATGCCATTTCATCTTCGAGAGATGTGTGACAATTACTACATTGATTCACCTCATGAATTACAATTTCACCAGAATTATCAACCATCCTTAATGTTGTCACAGGGTGTCCGTTTTGACCACCTGCCTTCTTACCACTTTTTACACGCCTACTTTTTGGCGTGGGTTTTTTAGTTTCATAAGCATCAGTTAAAGGGACTTACAATTGTATGAAATTATGCACAATCGGAAGTACGTGTAATCGTAAGTACTGACTAAAAAAAGTTAATATACAGCCAATTCATTAAGGACATCGGTTTTTGATAAAACACCTTTTGGTACACCGTCGATTGTAACGATCAAGCGTCCGATATTGTACTTGTTAAACATTTTCACAGCTTCATACAAAGGAACTTCACCATCAATGGTGACAAGGTTTTTTGCCATTATGTCCCTGACTTTTAACGTTGTTCTTCCGTTTGCAAGAGCATTCCCTATATCTGTGAATGTCACAACTCCAACAATGATACCCTTTTCTTCAACAGGTGCACCGTGTATATTGTTTCTCACAAGAATTCTGGCAGTTTCCTGAATATTCGCATTAATACTGACCAGAGTAGCAACCTTTTTGATATAATGTTTAACAGATTTTTTTGGAAGAGATACCATCTCTGTTATTGAAAAAAGTAATGAGTTTTGGCTATCGTCACGACCAATGATGTCGCCACGAATTATTAAGTGATTTACAGGAGTCGGACCGATCTGAATCGAATCTCCCTGAACAAAATCCCTTATATTACCAAGTATTCGTACGGTGCTGTTACATAGGTCCGGATGCCTGATTGTTGTGAAATTGATCTCTGCTGCGTTTGCATCTTTAACAAGTTTGTTGTTTTTGTAAATTGGAACAATTGCCTCATTTTCCATTATAGTAATATTCAATGCATTATATGCGCCACCTGTAGCCTTGTATCCCCCTTTCGGACCGGGTACGCCTTCTACCAGACCAAGAATTTTTAAAGATTGCATCTGGTTACGTACCGTACCTGGATTTCGGTTTATGAGACCTGCAATTTCTTCACCTTTTACGGCACGATTCTTTTCCCTTTGCAGATTAATAAGTGCGATTAGGATATCCTTCTGAATTAGAGTCAGTTCCAATAAAACACCCACAGTTTATGCATATGTGGTAAGTACTCAAAGGTTGTATATATACATATTGTGGCAATTAAGGAGAGTTTTCCATGGCGCCAAGATAATCTTGGATTTTACAAATTAATATAATAAAACTGCGAACGCACCTGTTTACATCCCTAAAATCGACTGAATAGTAGCGATTAATCCACTGGATTGATTTGCTGACTCCAAAACTTCAATGAAATCTTCTAGACCTGAACAGATTATCATTTCCTACCTACACATTCCATACTAAACACTTCTACTAAATCAAATCCATCCTCACACACGTTTTTCCTTCATTTTCTACCCAAATTCTAAAACGAAACCTTTATACCCATACTAAACCGAGTCAGCTTTTTGTAGCTTTCAGTTATCAGTTTGCTTTGCTGCATTTGTTCCATCACAAAATGGTTGTAAATTTGACTTGCGGAGTAGTATGTATAGGGGCAACTCATCGATATTTGTCCATAAAAGCAGAACCGGACACATCTATGCAATAAGGCGACTTTTTGATATCAATTCAGATATTGCGATGGTGCATATTGAAAGATAATTAAATTAAAAACCAAAACTTCAAAGAAAAAAATAAAATTTACGGGTATATCACAACCCGAAATCCACTACATTCTTATCAGCGATCATCTGGATCTTCTTGATCTCTTCCTCTCCACCTTCCATAGTAAAGAGATGCTTAAACCTGCGCTGCATCTTGAGATAATCCTCAACAGGCTTTGGGTTTTTGATCTTCCTTACCTTTGTTATCTCCCCGTCCTCCATTTCGAACATTGGCCAAAGTGCGGTTTCAACAGCCAGTTTCCCAATTTCCACTGTCTTTGAAGTATCGAATCCCCATCCTGTCGTACACGGGGCATGTACATGAATATAGGTAGGTCCGACTGTATCATTTGCGGTCTTCACCTTGCGGATCATATCCTTTGGATATGCTATCGAAGTTGTCGCAATGTATGGCGAACCATGTGCCGCTATAATCGCAGGCATGTTCTTCTTCGGACGCTGGTTACCAAACGATACCTTGCCTGCCGGACTTGTTGTTGTCGATGCATTAAATGGTGTTGCGCCGCTTCGCTGTACACCGGTGTTCATGTATGCTTCATTGTCGATGCACACATACGTAAAATCATGTCCACGCTCAAAAGCACCGGATATTGACCGAATCCCGATATCGAGTGTTGAACCATCGCCTCCCATCGCAATGATCTTTGTATTCCCAATTGTGCCTTTCGCCTTTAGTGCTGCTTCAATTCCTGCGGCAACCGCAGCTGTATTTTCAAAAAGGGAATGTATCCATGGGACTTCCCATGCGGATTCGGGGTATGGCGTTGTCATAACTTCAAGGCATCCTGTCGGATTGATCACAATACAATCCTCACCTGTTGCCATTAATGTGAACTTTGCAGCCATTGCATCACAGCATCCGGCACATCCCCTGTGTCCGGGGGCTAGTAATGACTTTGATCTTAAACTCATAGCAACTCCTCCCTCACATCAGTGAACTGGCTCTCAATATCAATACCTACTTTCATCGCAGCCTTAGCTTCGTCAATGATTTTATCGATCGTGCTTACAGGAATATCACGTCCCCCATGACCAATCATATAGCCTGCAACCGGAACATCGATGTGCGTATTGTACAGGCATGCCTTGGTTTCGGTGAATAATGCACCTTCGTTTAAGCCTATCGATATATTCTTATCCAGCACTACAACAATCTTTGCATCTTTTATAACATTCTTGATTGCAAATTTTGGGAACGGCCTGAATGCCCTTACCTTTAGAAGTCCGATTTTTTCACCTTTATTGCGGTGTGCATCAATTACATCCTTTAGAGTGCCTATGATCGAACCCATTGCCATGATGATAATATCAGCATCCTCTGTATTATACTCTTCAATTAATCCACCATAATACCTGCCAAACAATTCATTAAATTCATCTGCAGCATCTTCGATCTTACGAAGAGCCACACCCATTGCCTTCTCCTGAAGATACCGAAACTCGGTATAGGTAGATGGATCTGCAAATGCACCAAAACTCATCGGATTCTTTGGATCAAGCACGAACTCCGGTTCAAATGGCGGAAGATACCTGTCCACCAGATCCTGTTCAAGCAGGAAAACCGGTTCATAAACATGCGACAAGATGAAGCCATCCATACAGACCATCACAGGCAGGAGTACATCTTTATCCTCAGCGATCTTGAATGCCTGTGCTGTCATATCAGCAATTTCCTGTGTATCCTCTGCATACAATTGGATCCAGCCGGTATCACGCTGGGATATTGAATCCTGATGATCGTTCCAGATATTAATGGGTGCACTGACCGCCCTGTTTACTATTGTCATAACAACAGGCAGGCGCATGCCTGAAATATTGAACAGGACCTCGTGCATAAGTTCAAGTCCCTGTGATGTTGTTGCCGAATAGGTTCTAGCGCCTGCTGCTGATGCACCAACAAGTGCCGATATGGCGGAAAATTCCGATTCGACATTGATGTATTCGCAGTCCGGTATTTCACCATCTGCCATGAACTGGGAAAGATCTTCTACGATATGGGTTTGCGGGGTGATGGGATATGCCGATATCACATTTGGTTTGCACACCTTTACCGAATGTGCAACCGAGTACGATCCTTCAACAACTACCATTTTTTCCATATCTAGATTATTAGTTGTTGCCATCTATTTTTCCTCCAGAACCATTTTAATTGCCTGTCTGGGGCATTCGTTCGCACATATTCCACATCCTTTACAAAAATCATAGTCAAATTCAAAGAACCCATCATCTCTTGGAAGTATTGAACTTTCAGGACACAACAGTTCACACAACTTGCATTTTATGCATTTGTCATAATCATAAATTGGCCGATATGTCCTCCACCCTCCGGTTTTGTTAACGCGGGTGGTGCCAGGTTCACATATAGCGCCTGGTATGATCTTCATATTTTTCCCTCCGTCATCATGTCGTACGCTTTCTGTATAGCTTCTGCATTTTTTTCACCGACTTTGCCAGAAAAGCGCTCTTTTACAGCATCCTGAATTGACTTTGGATCGATCTCACCGGTCGCACCCGCAAATGCACCTATGAGCACTGTGTTTACAATCGGTCTTCCAATGATTTCAAGTGCGATCCTTGTTGCATCGATTGTTATTATCTTTGCTTTTGTGTCAAGTTTGAACTTTTCAGGTGCAAATTCGGTGTTGATGAGAATTATTCCCTGGTTCTTTGCACCGCTTGCTACGTCAACGATCTCAAGAAGTGATGGATCCTGGACAATCACATAATCAGGTTCGTATATCTGGCTTCGAAGTCGGATGGGACTATCACTGATCCGTGTAAATGCCTGGACAGGCGCACCTCTGCGCTCCACTCCAAAAGCGGGGAATGCCTGACTGAACTTGCCATCTGCAAATGCTGCAATGGCTAACAATTCAGCAGCAGTGACTGAACCCTGACCGCCTCGACCATGAATTCGTATCTCTTTCATCTGTATTCTTCTCCATAAACATGAGGGAAATTAATTTTAAAATCGCTATATAATGCCTTAATACAGCCAATAATAATCATATTTTTTGACATTCACATGCTAATTGAAAGGGCATAGTAAATGCAATGTATAATGATGTAGAATAGTGTAGAATAGTATTTAGTCTTTCGGTGATTCACTTGAGTCTGATGTGATTTTATTCACCTCATCACACATATCATTAATATCACTCATTATTGATTCAAGAGTATTTGACTCATTGAGTTTCTCGCGTATGTGTCGGCTTCCTGCAACCCCTTTTGTGAATGACTTGGATTGTAATTTGATATCACTCAATGAGAAAATACCATACTTTTTTACCAATTCCAGGTATTCCATAAAATCATTAACCTGCCGGGCGCAATTATCTATCTCAAGTGATTCCCCCGTTTTAAGATAATGCGAAATTTGTCTGAAAATTGAAGGATGCCCAATCGCAGCACGCCCAATCATCAACCCATCACAATTCGTATATTCGAGCGCATGTTTTGCTGATTCACCGTCCTTTATGTCCCCATTTGCAATTACGGGAATTGTCAGTTCTTTTTTAATCGCTTTTGCATATTCAAGACTGGAAGTACCACTGTACATCTGTGCTCTTGTCCTGCCATGCACAGTGATGGCACATGCACCTGCGTTCTCAATTGTTCTCGCAATTTCAAGCGTCTTTTCCATATCATCAAATATTCGTATCTTTGCGCTTACTGGTGTACTGATATTGTCTGTAAGATCACTGATGATATCGTGAACAAGTAATGGGGATTTGAGCAAAGCCGACCCGCATTCCTGTTTAACAATAAGAGGTGCAGGACAACCCATGTTAACATCAATAATGGCGGGTTTGTAGATTTCTTCAAGTACAAGGGCTGCCTTTGTTATGGTTTCAGGGGAGTTGCCGAATATCTGGATGCAGAACGGCTGTTCATCCTCACAAGTCAACCCGCGCTGCATTGTCTTTTCACCTTGTCGAACAACTGCGTTTGCACTTATCATTTCTGAGTATGTGAAGGATGCACCGTATTTTTTGCACAGCATACGAAATGCGAGATGTGTGACATTTGCCATAGGGGCAAGAAACAGGTTGTTTGGAAGGGTTAGGTTTGCGATTTTCATGTTTGGATTTGGGATTCTGATAATTTGTGGATTGAGTTGTGTTTTGGCGTAAGCAAATAAAAGATTTGCCGTGAATTGGGCCTTGGGACAAAATTACTCAATCTGCAG
>JBQVMC010000098.1:0-6617 GCA_052361145.1 Methanosarcinaceae archaeon | reverse complement strand
GTCCAGACCAGAGCAAGAATCTCTTCCGGCTTCCACCTCCTAACCACATAGTAGCCCAGCACAAGCACCCCAAGTAACGCCCCATAGAAACAATTTCCGAAGTTGCCATATACCATACTATTCCTTCCGATGTCAAGTTGTGGAGGGGTGCCCCTCATCAACATCGAGGATGCTTCTGCAACGGTCGCAGAACCTCCTGTTTTTATCGATAAAACCGATGAAGGGAGGTCTGTGACCGCGGAAAACAGTGCAGGCGAGACTATGCTGACCAATCCAAACCCAATGATTGCAACCGCAACCAGAACCACGGGATAATAATATGGGTTCACATCCCTGCGGTTCATCTCCCTTGATACAGCATACATCAGCATGCACGCAACAATTGCTACCAGTGATGTCAATACATGCAACCATGAATAACTGCTTGAAAATCCCTGTTCAGGATGTATCCACGGTAGTATCAGGAGTAATTCCAGTCCAAATGTGATCGCCCCTATAATGGTTATATACGCGGTCGAGTTGCCGCGGATGTGTTCGACAACGTAGATGATGATCGCTGAGAGCATGATGATCATGCCAAACATCAACGCGCCAGTCCAGCAGAGTTGGTATGCTGCGTACGAAACACCAGCCAATATGGTATAAATAAGCGGATATTTGATGGCGCGCCAGTCCCGATTCAGGTCGCCGAATAATAGATTCTGAGCGCGCGCGCTTCTGAGCGCAAGCATGAAAAACAGAATAGTCATGGTGGAAAGCAATGTCTCTGCAGCGTGGTGATCTGTGAATCCGAGTAGCGATCTTGAGAGGAACTGCCCCGGAAGTGTTGCAATGATCAGTGCTGCAAGAAGCCCTGTGCCGCGGTTGTGCAGGTGTTTGCCAATGAAATATACTGGTATAACCACGAGCGCGCCAAGAACCGTTGGGAAGTATGCTCCAACAGTACCTACGAGATGCATATCCGGTTGACCGAATCCGAGAATGATCGATATGAACGCAATCGCATGATCGTACAGGGGACCATAGTGCTGATAGTTTCCATACGGGAAGTTTGTAAATGCGTCATAGAATAGGTTATGTGGGTAATTATGGAGCAGGTACTCCACAATACGTATATGGTACCATGGGTCGTTTCCACCGAATCTGATCGTACCGTCTGCAAGAAATACGCTGTCGTAGGGAAGTACCGCCCGAATATAAAGCGCGAGTGCGAAGATGATGGTCAACAGCGTGCCAAAGGGGGCGCATGATTTTAACCGTTCAACCAGTGGCTGTCCGGTTTCAACAGGTTGTCGGGTCTGTTGAGAAATCGGAAGTTCTGGCTTTAAAGACCTTTTTTCACTGCTTTTCTTTCCCTTTCCCCTCTTCACAGATTTATCTTCTTTGTTATTCTTTCCAGCCAATGTTATACGCCTCGCGTTTCATGTTTGCTACGATGAATTAAATACTTTGGGCATTGCTGTAATATATATCAAGTGATTTACTATAATCTCGAGAATCGAGTAGCGGCGTAAAAAATTATCCTGATTATAAGACAATGCAAAGAAGTAGAGATGAAGCGGTATGATGGGTGATACGATGATGCCATCAGAATCGGAAACAGTGGAATTCAAGAAATCCACTGCACAATTGGGGAGGGGGCTGAAAGCGGCTTGTGCATTTTCAAATCATAAAGGTGGAACGATATACTTTGGAATAAACGATCATGGAGAAATTATCGGACAGGATGTGTCAGATGCTACATTAAAAAACGTTTCCAGTAAAATAAGACAGAAAATAAAACCTGAAATAATACCTGAAATAACAATTGATGGGGCAAACAGGGATAAAATAATCAGAGTCATCGTAAAAGAGGGGAACAATAAACCTTATTTCTTAGATGGTGTTGCCTACATAAGATCAGGGACAGAAAACGTTGTCACCCCACCTGACGAACTGAGAAGATTGTTTTTGAAAACGGATACACGGCACTGGGATGCAGAGATCTGTGAAGGAGCGACATTGGATGATGTGGATGAAGAAAAGGTCAAATTGTTCTTGAGAAAAGCAAAAGGCGAAAGAAATTTTGATGTTGAAGAAACCATTTCCGTAAGCGAAGCGCTGGAGAAATTGGGACTTTGGGAGGATAAATATAAATTAACAAATTCAGCTATATTATTATTCGGAAGGATGCCTCAGCGACATTTCTTGCAGGCAGAGGTCAGGTGTGCTCGTTTCAAAGGAACGAAACCGTTAGAATTTATAGATATGAAAGTTTTTGATGGCGATATCATTGACCAGGTTGATGCGGCTGAGGCTTTTGTTTTGAGGCATATAACCAGATCTGCATGGATTGAGCCGATGAAAATTGAGCGACAGGAGAAATGGGAATATCCACCCGACGCTGTAAGAGAGGCAATTGTTAACGCTCTTTGTCACCGGGACTACGAATCCACGGCAAACGCCCAGATCAGAATATTTGATGATCGAATCGAAATCTGGGGTTGTGGTCCCCTTCCGCATCCTTTAACACCAGATGATTTGAAAAGGAAACACAAATCAATCCCAAGAAATCCATTGATTGCGAAATGCTTCTTTTTAATAAAATATATTGAGCAATGGGGAACTGGAACGAACCGGATGATCGATAAGTGTCTGGATCATGGTTTACCGGAACCAATATTCGAAGAGATTTCCGGTGATTTTGTTGTGACATTCAGGAAATATTATATTGATGACGAAATTCTGAAAGAACTGAACGAAAGGCAGAAGAGAGTTATTGAATATCTAAAAGGGAAGGATAAGACGATATCAAATAAGGAATATCAGGTATTGTTCGAGGTTTCGAGAAATACTGCATCCAATGATCTGAATGGTCTGGTTGAAAAGGAGATCGTGATACGGACCGGCGAGGGGAAGCGAAGTACAAGATATCTGCTCAAATGATGTGCAAAAAATGTGCAAAAAATGTGCAAAAAAACAGATGAGCTGGAGAAGTTCTCATATTCCGGATTATTGAAGACATTACGAGAAGTGGATGGTAAGACGATCAATAATGTTATACGCCTCGCGTTTCATGTTTGCCATAAATGAATTAAATACTTTGGGTATTCGATCAAGTTCTCTGTCATGTTACTCCTGCAGCCCTTTTAAGAGTTTCTTCGTACATGTCCGCAATGGTTCTCCAATCGAAGTCCATGGCGATTTTCATATATCGATCTTCATCCTGTTTTTGATTCAAGAGTTCATGAACCATTTCGGTAAAACTGCTTTCGTTGTCATAATAGAACAGGTCATCGCCCAGCAAATTTTCTAAAGCGATCATTCTACTTGATAAAACGGGTTTTCCACACGCCATGTAGTTGAAAACTTTTCCACCAACTGTTATCTCATTTTTCTTAACGTGCTTTAAAGGATTAAGTCCTATATCCATTGCCGATATATATTTATAAAGTTCATTATATTCGACCCTGCCAGTGAACATGATCTTATCCAATACCCCTAACTTTTCTGCAAGTTCTTTTATCACTTCACCATAATCGGTAAACAGTTCGGGACCTACTACAAGTAATTTAACATCCAGTTCCGGCAAAGCTTTGATCACAGTTTCCAGATCGACCCAGTATTCAAGTGATCCGACATACCCGATCACCGCCCCTTCCAGACCCATATTCTTCTTAGCAACTTCAGTTGGCACTTGCTTAAAGACTGTTGTATCAACGCCATTCGGGATTATATGTACATCAGTTACGCCGATTGAATTTAAGAAGCTCTTAAATTCTTCTGTAACAGTAATAACAGAATTTGCACTCCTTAGATTATAGCGGATAATTGATCGAACACCTGTTTTTACAATCCGTCCAAAGAACGAGTTTGGGTAATACGTTGCTGCAGATTCTTCGTAATGATCAAGGTAATCAAAAACAACTGGAACTTTTCCTTTTACGATATTGACCAGAAAAGCCGGCAATATGTTGGCTGAGACTATAACATCAATTTTTTCGTTTCTGATGATCTTTCTCATCCGCAGTAAATGGGAAAAACTGTTTAAAATATAGTATGATGAAGGATCATCAACGTCAATTGAAGTCACATCATGGAGATGGCATCTGGTGGTTCTTGCTCTCTGTTTCTCGAATTTTTTCAGTGTGAAGTTGACAACATGCACATTATGCTTTTCAGCAAGGATGTCAAAGATAAAGTTTAACCGGTTTGGTACGGGATGTTTGGTCCAATCCGTAGTTGGGATCACTAAAATGTTCATTGTGAGTTCTCTCTGTCTATATGGGCGCTTTTCAGTTGTAAAATCTGTGGTATCTTATACTTCAGGATAACGAATGCGCAGACTACCGCGCCAAACAAAAACCGGATTATATTGTAATTTGATGAAAGTATCTTCAGATCATCGATTTTAGTTCTTTCCATCATTTTGCAGCTCATGCCACCGTCCTTGTACGTTGCGATTACTTCATCGACATACAAAAAACCATCCGGATATCTTTTTATGGACTTGACTATGAATTCGTGATCGGCTGAGAACTTAAGTTCAGTTGAGAAACGACCAAACTCATCGAAGAGGGATCGCCTGACAAAGAGTGCCTGATGGCAGACTCGCCGGTATAGTAAATTATTGTACGTAACCTTGCAGCCGCGAACGCTCTTCTTGTGCTTGCTTATCACCTCTACATTCCCGTAAACGCCAACAATGGATCCATTCAAAAATTTGTTGACTACAATCTCTATAACTTTATTGTTATATAGATGGTCCCCCGAATTTAGGAAATAAAGAATATCACCGGTGGAATGAATAATCCCTTTGTTCATGGCATCATAAACACCATGATCCGGTTCGCTTATCCATTTTGCGATATGGTCGTCATACTTTTTGATGATGTCCACAGTTTTGTCGGTTGAACCCCCATCGATTATGACATACTCGATGTTTGGATATGTCTGATCAATAACACTCTGTATAGTCTGCTCAATATCTCTTTCACTATTCAGACATGCGGTTATGATCGAGACCACTGGTTTTTCGCTGGTGTTGATCGTTTACCCTCCATTTTCTATTACTACAAATGATCCCTATACCAGTTATATGCTTGCTTAATCCCATCCTCAAGCGATATCTTAGCCTGCCAACCGAGATTGTGCAACTTTGTGACATCCAAAAGCTTCCGGGGCGTTCCATCAGGCTTTGAGGTGTCAAAAACAATCTCCCCTTCATACCCAACAATACCCTTTATCAACTCAGCCAGATCTCGTATCGTAAGATCCTCTCCAACCCCGATATTCACAAATTCGCCAATATCCGCCACATCATAGTTCTCCATCAGGTACACACACGCATCAGCCATATCAGCCACATGCAAAAACTCGCGCATTGGAGATCCCGTACCCCAGACAACGACCTGCGACGTATCGTTTACTTTCGCATCATGGAACTTTCGGATGAGGGCTGCCATTGCATGTGAGGTCTCAGGGTCATAGTTGTCATCCGGACCATACAGGTTGGTTGGCATGACTGATATGAAGTTCGTGCCATACTGCTCGTTATAATGCTTACACAGCCGGATACCTGCGATCTTTGCGATCGCATACGCCTCGTTGGTCACTTCCAGCTCCCCGGTCAGCAGATACTCTTCTTTGAGCGGCTGCGGCGCAAGTTTTGGATAGATGCACGATGAACCGAGGAATAGTAGTTTCTTCACGCCGTGGGTGTATGCGGCATGGATGACATTTGCCTCGATCATCAGGTTTTCGTAGATGAACTCTGCCGGATACGTGCTATTAGCCATGATGCCGCCAACCTTTGCTGCGGCTAAGAATACGTATTCCGGTCGCATCTCTTCGAAGAAGTTGTTTACTACCCGCTGGTTGGTGAGGTCGAGTTCGCTGTGTGTGCGGGTTATCAGGTTGGTGTAACCTTTCGCTTCCAATTTCCGGTGGATGGCTGAGCCTACCATGCCGCGGTGACCGAGGATACAGATTTTGGATGTGGAGGTCATTGTAATCACTTGCCTAAATGGATTTTAGCTATTATATGCTCTCCAATAATTAAGTAAATCGTTTAACGTGTCATATATATCTATTTCTGGAACCCAATCAATCTCTGTTTTTATTTTTGTATTATCCCCTAACATTATTGGTAAATCGGATGGTCTGAATCTCAATTCATCAACTTCTATGTTGACATCTTCCGTTGACAACGAAACTAAGATATCAAGCAAGTCCTTTAAACTATGCGCTTTTCCAGAACACAGATTATACACTGTTCCAGACTTTGCTTTCGATGCTATTTTGTGGTAAGCTTTCATTGCATCTCTCACATCTGTATAGTCCCTTTTTACATTCAAATTTCCAACTAAGATTGTATTTTTAGTCAAACCTTTTTCGATATCTGCTATTTGCTTGGCAAAGGAACTGAGCGCATAGTTGGGGGACCGGCCAGGACCTGTTAGATTAAAAGCCCGCACTCTTACGGTATCCATATTATAGCTTTTATAATATTGATATGCTAACATGTCTTGAGCAACTTTGCTCACGGCGTATGTGCTGAGTGGATTAAAACAGCAATTTTCATTTACTGGCAAATCAGATTCATTGATTAACCCATATTCTTCAGAAGAACATGCAAC
>JBQVMC010000097.1:0-6717 GCA_052361145.1 Methanosarcinaceae archaeon | reverse complement strand
AATAATAATAATAATAATAATAATAATAATAATAATAATAATAATAATAATAATAATAATAATAATAATAATAATAACAATAATAATAATAATAATAATAATAATAATAATAATAATAATAATAATAATAATAAACGCATGCAGTAGAAAGGTCACATTTTTACATTTTCGTATAAATTATATGTGATAATTGAGTAATGAATAGAATAATTCTAATGATTTATTCAAATTTTCACTCAACTGATGAATTTTGTCCAAAGGCTCCACCAAAGGAACTTTACCCAATTAACCATTGCTGAAATGAATTTAGTGAAATTCGGGCCAAAATCTATTAACCATGACCTTGTTTATGCATTGTAGAGTATTTAATTCACAGATTTTGATTCGAATAGAACGAGGTACAAACAATGGTTATGGATGATGATGATGATGATTGGGATATGCGAAATCCTAAAAAACCGCCTGAAATAAATATCGAGGGAATACCACCTGTGGTAGGCAAGATATTACGTTCAATAGCGATAATATTTGTAATACTGCTTATTTTCTCAGCGATGTTCGGCTCGATCCTGGTTTCAATAGGTGCGGGAGAAGTTGGTGTTAAATTCAGCCAGTTTGGCGGTGTCCTACCGGATGAACTTGGAGAAGGGTTACATATTGTCCCGCCTTGGGTAAGCGTTACAAAATACTCGGTCAGGAGCGAAGTGTATACTATGAGTTCCCAATCATTCGAAGGAGATCGTACGGGGGATGACCAGATAACTGCATTAACCAACGAAGGACTGATGCTCGGAATGGATATCACTGTCAGATACAGATTAATTCCGAGTGATGCAAGTGATGTTCACCAGACATTGGGTAAAGAATATGCAGAAAAGATCATACGCCCTACCATAAAATCAGTGATAAGGGAGGTTGTGTCTAAACACACGGCTATGGAAGTTTATGGTGAACAGAGGCAGATCGTAGCATCAGAGATGCTCAATAAACTGGAAAATGCGATGAGTGAGGATGGTATTATTGTAGAAGAAGTCCTGCTCCGAAACGTTAAACTACCTGATAGGGTTGCAAATGCGATCGAAGAGAAATTGCAGGCTGACCAGGATGCCCAGAGAATGGTATTTATTAAGCAGAAAGAACAACTTGAAGCTGAACGAAAGGTTATAGAAGCAACCGGTTCTGCCGAGGCTACTATTATCGAGGCAACCGGTGAAGCCGAGGCTCTACGCATAATCAATCAGGAAATTGCAAAGAACCCGGACCTGATCAGTTACAAGTACATACAGATGCTTCAGGGTCAGGAGATCCAGACAATGATCGTTCCTACGGATCAGGGACTGATACTGGATGCAAGTTAAATAGTAAATGAGCAAAGGCTGATAGCATGACCCGGATACCTGTGGAGCACCCCAGATACGAATCCCTCATTACACGTGAGAGTATCGTTGAAGGGGTGCAGATGGGTATTACCAGCAGGCAGGGTTTGATCGCACAGGGTAGAGGTGAGACTTTTGATTACCTGCTTGGCGAGAAAACAACACCTACTGCTGCATATGCAGAGCGTACAGCGGTTGCGCTGCTCCTTCTTGCAAAAAAACCCCTGATATCAGTAAATGGTAATACGGCAGCCCTTGTACCCACTGCGATCATTTCATTGTCTGCTGCTACTGGCGCAATGCTTGAGGTAAACCTATTTCACAGGAGCGATGCGCGCATACATAGGATAATCAGGCATCTGGAAGCCCACGGAGCAGTAAATGTGCTTGGTAGGAAGGGAAACGCGCGTCTTGACCTGAATCATGATAGGGCGATTGTGGATGAAGGTGGTATTTATGGTGCAGATGTCGTACTGGTGCCTCTGGAGGATGGGGACCGATGTGAAACCCTGATAAATATGGGGAAGAACGTGATTGCAATTGACTTGAATCCTCTTTCACGCACATCCAACTCGGCAAATGTTTCTATTATTGACAATATTACACGCGCAATTCCTAATATGGTGCAATTTGCAAAGGATATGAATAATAACACGACCGAAGAACTGGAATCTGTCGTTGATTCATATAACAATGATAAAGTGCTTTCCTCTGCAATGTATGAGATGTCTGAAAAGCTTAAGAATATGTCAATTGAACGTGGTATTGAATGGATTTGATCAATAAGGCTCGCAGTTATGTGTCAGAGGTACTCAGGGACGAGCCAAGTGCACACGATATGTCGCATATTGATCGTGTAGAATCTGTGTGTGTCAACATTCATAAACATGAAGGCGGAGATATTGAGGTACTGCGCCTTGCTGCGCTTTTGCATGATGTAGGCATTGTAAAAGAACACAATAAAGGCGGTGATCATGCAGAGTACAGCGCAGGTATCGCAAGGGAATTCTTGTCCCGGGCAGGCGCGGATGGTGATCTGGTAGAGCATGTGACATCATGCATCCGGACTCACCGGTTCAGCCGTGGTTTAAAAGCAGGGTCGATCGAAGCGCAGATATTGCAGGATGCGGACAGGATAGATGCACTTGGTGCTATCGGGATATTCCGCTCACTTGTTTCGATGGGCGCGCTCAGGTCACTCAAGCAAACGATCGGCACTGTTAAGAAAACATCAATGAATGCGTATGCTTCAGATCCTATTGACGGGTTTAGTGATTATATGAAAAACAAGCCGTTCAAGATCAGGGATCGGTTGAATACTAATGCTGCAAGAGAAATTGCGGATAAGCGACTTGAGTTGATGCGTGTATATCTTGATGCATTGAAAACGGAAACGGAAACGGAAACGTCAAGAGATCTCAACATGTCCAGATAACAAAGAAAATAATAAACTGGTCGAATAGTGATGTATCCACCAATAGCGGTTTAAGTTCATATTAGAATATGGGGTATAACCAAAAATACAAAAACAAAAAAGAGTGAAGATGTTGCTGTGCTTAATACACATCATCAGGTTCAAACACTTTTTCACCTACAATATCGCCTTTAATTGTTCGGTAGAAACATGACCGGTATCCTGTATGACAGGCGCCTCCAATTTGCTCTACCTGAAGCAAAATTGCATCCATGTCGCAATCAACCCTTAAATTATGTACTATCTGCACATGTCCGGAACTCTCTCCTTTTTTCCATTGTTTTTGGCGGCTGCGGCTCCAATAATGACCATGTCCAGTCTCTATTGTGTTTTCAAGGGCTTCCCTGTTCATGTATGCGATCATCAGGACTTCACCTGTTTTATAATCCTGTGAAATTGCAGCGATCAATCCATTTTCATCGTATTTAAGGTCTTCAAGATTTAACATGTAAATCGTCAATGACTATATAATATAAAAACTAAGGTGTTTTGTAACTATTCAGCCTTCTTTGAAACCGGATGCCGCTGGTATCATAATCCATAATAAAGCCGCTGCCTACCTTCTCACTCTCTTTGATGGGGCATAACTTATTCTAAAATACAGAGCATCGCTTTCCAAATCGATTTTAATTTTCATAATCTGTTTCCCAATTTCCTGTTATAAAACATGGTTATTGCCTAATGTTTTCCCATTGGTGTTCGGTTAAGAGATGAATCATGATGAATAACATATATTCGTATCCGCTTCAAATCTGATGGTAAATGACTCCTGTTTGAAATCAAAATCTGCTTTTAGCACTTGGTTTTGATAATCCGAATATGAATTTCACCCTGCTTTTTGAAGTGGATACGGAAAAACATATTGGTAACCTGTACTCTACATCTTGCTAGTGGGTTAGTGTTCTTGACTCAAGGTATATCCTCCTGAACAAGTCCGTCTGCTGCTATCGTGAGAAAGAAAGAGGTATAAAAATATGATTAACGGAATTGACTGGAATAAGATGTGGACTGAAGCAATGGAAAAATCTTCATGGGGAAAGCGGCACAGGGATATGACGTCTTTTTGGAATGTAAGAGCCAAACATTATAACGAATCAATAAAGCAGAATGACCGTCCTGCGCGGGTAATATCAAAACTGGATATTGATCCGGAGTGTAGTGTGCTTGATATTGGTGCAGGACCGGGTACGCTTACAATTCCGCTTGCAAAGATCGTAAAACATGTGACTGTTGTAGAACCATCAAGCGGAATGCTTGCCTGTCTGGGAGAGAATGCGGCAAATGAAGGCCTGGAAAATATAACCTGCATTAACAAGAAATGGGAAGATGTTTACCCGGGAGAGGATCTTGGTGAATATGATGTTGTGATTGCATCATACTCACTTTCTATGGTGGATATGGCTGAAGCACTTTTAAAAATGGATACGGTTGCAAAACATAGCGTTTACCTGTTCACTTTTACAGGGGATCGTATGTGGGATTACACCGATCTCTGGCCGGAATTATATGGTGAAAAATACCAGGCAGGACCTGATTATATTTATCTTTACAATATTCTCTACCAGATCGGCATCCAGGCGGATGTTGAGATATCAACTATTGAACATAAGCAGCGTTTTTCAAATCTTGATGAGGCTGTCGAACAGTGGAAGGAGAACCTTGATGTATCAACGCCAAAGGCAGAGGAAGTGATAAGATCACATCTAACTGCAAAATTGATCAGGGAAAATGGATCACTATGGTCAAAAAATATAATGAAATCTGTTTCTATATGCTGGAGAAAATAGACCGAACGTTGGATTAAATTAAAGGAGCGTGAATAACGATGGAAATTGGACTGAAAACAGGGATGGAAATCAAAAATGATTCTAAAGATGAAGGTTTTAAAGATCATTGGGGTCTGGTGAAACCATTTATGTTTGGTGAGAGATTAGGGCTCATACAACTTGAGGTCCCACAAGGTCTTGGGGTTTCACCACATGCCCACATTAAAGAAGACGCTTTGTACTGCCTGGGCGACGAGCAGGATGTTATACCAAAAAATAAGACCGGGGGGCTGAGCAGCGAAATTGCAATGCCGGTGCCATCCAATACGGAAATCGATGTTAAAAACCGGTCGAATGTACCAGTAAATGCACAATTGGTCGCATCTTCACCAATTTATAAATTGGTTGAAGAGATCGAAGAGATCGACGAAATTTTAACGTTGCATGAGAGTAAATCACGGGGATGATTCTGTATGACAGGTAACCGTTTTTTGCTTGTTTTGGTCATAACCGTAATCTTATTTGCCAGTGTGCCTGTGTCATCAGCATTCGACTACACGCTTGGTATCTTTGGCAATGCGAACGAAGATGACACCATCAACATTCAGGATGTGGAATGTATCGAATCCGTTATTTTTGAGCTTGATGACCAAACACAGCTTGCAGATGCGAATTATGATGGCGGGATCAACATCCTTGATATGACCCATATCGAGTTGATTATACTGGGTGAGGAGAAGAAGATTACGATAATGGATGGTAATGAAGAAGCATTGACTGTTCAAAAACCAGTGGAACGCATCATAGTTGAGTATTTGGATAATGCTGAATTGGTACGTGTACTTAATAGAACCGACAGGGTTGTAGGTGTAGACTTTATTATTAATGAAACCAGGATTCAATTTCCGGTTCTAAGCAAACGGTCGTGTGTAGGCGCTATGCACGAACCGGATTATGAAAAAGTGCTAAGCCTTAATCCCGATCTCCTGTTGACATTTTCATCTTCAACAAGTGAAAAGAAAGAAAAACTTCCAGGAGTAGATGTTGTTTTTCTGGGAATGTATTATCCTGACCTTGCTGATCCTGAAAATTCAAGGTTCACAGGTGGTGTAAGAAAACTTGGATATATCCTTAATGCAAATGATGCGGCAGGGGAATATCTCAACTGGCGCATGGGCTGGATAAATAAGATCAAATCTAAAACCCGGGAAATACCTGAGAACGAAAAGCAGAAAGTGTTTGTTTGTGCATATCAATATCCTCACACAGAGACGACATCCTTTAAGACCTACACCGGAGTTGATACACTTACCCAGATGGCCACACTGGCCGGGGGAAAATGCATATCAGATATCCTGCCTGAGTTCACTGAACCTGCATATCAGGTAACTGTTGATCCTGAATGGTTGATCGAGCAAAATCCTGATTACATCATTATACATGCTGTGCGCTATACATACAGTGGAATGACACTTGACCCGGCTCATGGTTATGATGCAGATGATCCGGCAGGATTAAAGAAAGGGAGAGACGAGTTTATGAATCGTCCCGAACTTGCTAACGTTAATGCAGTGAAGAACGGGAATGTGTATATACTGAGTGGCAATTTCAGGAATGATGCAACAGGCGGCTTTATGGGTGCTGCATATATGGCAAAAATATTCTATCCCGACATTTTCTATGATCTGGATCCGCAGGCGCTCCATCAGGAATACCTGAGCAGGTTCCAGAGTATGGACTATGACCTAAATAAACACGGTGTATTCGTATATCCACCGTTAGGAGAAATATAGAACAAGTATTATGCTGAAATTTGAGACTTTTTATTATCTTCTGGAATGGTTTTGAAAACCGCATAGACACGCAGAGAAAAATAAGTCTCCTCTGCGGTGAATATTTTTTACCATGATCCGTTTATCCGGAATATATTAAAAAGTGCCTGAAATTGCGATAATCATGCTATTGGCACAAAAAGCAGCAGTATGGGGTAATAAAAGTATCCGCTTCAAATCTATGGGTAAATAACTCCACTTTGAAATCGAAAGATGCTTTTAGCACTTGGTTTTGATAATCCAAATATGTATTTTACCCTGCTTTTTGA
>JBQVMC010000096.1:0-6884 GCA_052361145.1 Methanosarcinaceae archaeon | reverse complement strand
ATTTCAAAATCAAGTGGCCAAGCAGGCCTTCGATTTCAGAATAGTGCCAGTTACCCTATGATTTGAAGTGGATACCTAATATAGTTAATAAATCACATACCGAAGAGCATCAACAAGAGGTCAAAAATAAATTACCAGTAACTATAAAATTTCATGTCATATTTTTTTCATTTTTAATGGGGTTACAGTTCATATCAGGATTATTAGTTGATATTGGTGAATTTGGGGAAACGTCATTTCTTACCGATATATTGATTATCAAGATAATCGTCTGGACTATTATTGTAGGGGTCTTTTTTGGACTTTATATACAATTATTTAGAAGAAAAAAATTGGCAAGAATTGCTATTGGTTTATTAACGGTCCCTCTAGGACTAGTTTTATTACTTTCCGAAGAGGCTCGATTATATTGTTTAAAGAGTAGTAGAGAAAATGATTAAAAAATTCGCAAGCTTAATTACTCTTATCATTATTGTGACAATCGTTATAACATTGTGGGGTGGTGCAGAAAACCAATTAGCTGAACAAGGAAATGATAGTAAGGATAGAATATCAAATCATGAAGAGAACGCATATTTACATTTATACGAACAAATGGACTGGTATAAAGAAGGAAGTGACTTAAGACTTATCCAGAGTTATGTTGGCACTACAACTCGACCCGCTGATTATACTGCCTGGGTTTATGATAATGATTTGGCGATAATAGCTCTAATAGACAAAGGGACTCCAGAGGATATGTCAAGATCGAAAATCCTTTGTGATGCATTAATATGGGCTCAAAATCATGATCATGATTTCAAAGATGGGAGAATGAGGGATGGTTATTGGGCTAACGATCTTTCTGACCCATCTGGTAAGTATTCTTCTATAAAGAGCTCTGGGTCCGGCACTGGCAATATGGCATGGACGATCATCGCTTTGCTTCGTTACTATGAGGTTACAGAAAATAAAACCTATTTAAGTGCATCCATATGCATGAGCAACTGGATATATGAAAATACCTATGATATTCGTGGATCAGGAGGATATACCGGGGGCTATGCAGATAATGATTTTGATGAGAAACTCGAAAAAATTGAATGGAAATCCACTGAGCATAATATTGATACTTATGTGGCATTTATGAAACTTTATGAAATCACGAAGAATTCTACCTGGCGAGAGAGAGCATTGCATGCAGAGACATTTGTAGTAGCAATGTGGGATGAAGGCGAGGGACATTTTTGGACTGGAACGACGAATGATGGAATAACAATAAATAAAGGTATTAGACCTCTCGATGTGAACACATGGGGAATGATGGCTTTAGGGAATGAATATGATTGTATACATTGGATTAAGAATAATTGTCAGATAAATTGTTGTGGATTTAAAGGATTTGATTTTAATGATGACAAGGACGGGATATGGTTTGAAGGAACCGCGCAGATGAGTATCGCATATCAGATTAACAATAAGAATAAAATGTCAGATAAGTGCATAAAAGAACTCCGTAGGGCTCAAACCTCTGCGAATAACAATAATGGAAAGGGAATAGTCGCAGCTTGCCATGACGATGTTTCGACGGGGTTTGGATGGAGTTACCCGAATGCACTGCATATAGGTGCAACTTCCTGGTATATCTTTGCTGAGCGAAAGTATAATCCATACTGGGGGATAAGCACGAATGATCCAGTCCCTTTGATTGCAGAAGATGGGTTCACATAAGAATGCGAGATAGAATATAACTATCAGCGACTGTTTACAGCACGCCGTTTACAAGTCAATAAGTTTAATACAAATTGTGACATAAGATGTGGATGAATTTTCAGGACTGTAAGGATTTTTATAGTCTAAATAGATTGGAGGAATAAGCGTGGGACTGCTTGACAGTTTTAGAAGAAAAAAAAGGAACCTGCCGGAGTAAAAGCACACGAGTGATGTTAGATCGGCGATAAATTGAGAACAGGTGTGAAGTGTATGATATAAAGGAAGGCAGCTTTGGGACTGTATTCAGAAGATATCAGAACGTAAAAATGTGTGGCACGAAGCGGATGAAATTTTGTATGATCTGGAACGGGTAGAGCGAGTTAAAGTCAGATTGGAGCATCAGGTGAAGATTTGGCACCTGAATATAGGTGAAAGGGAAGTGAAATCAGGCATCATCGTTTCGATGTATTTAAAACCCTAATCCAACATATAACCTATGATGCAATCAACTTTTGGCGAGAAATTAAACTCAAATAAATTTGTCATAACCGCAGAGATAGCACCCCCTAAAGGTGTGGATGCATCATCAGCACTTGAAGATGCAAAGATACTCAAAGGGCTGGTAGATGCAATCAACATCACAGATAACCAGCGTGCAATCATGCGCATGAGTCCGTTGGCGCTTGGCAAATTACTGCTTGACGAGGGGTATGAAATAATCATGCAGATGACATGCCGGGACCGCAATCGATTGGCTATCCAGTCGGATATACTAGGAGCGGCGGCGCTTGGAATTGTGAACATATGCATAATGTCAGGTGATCACACCAAAAATGGAGATCATCCGGGTGCAAAACCTGTTTATGATCTTGATTCGGTGCAACTTCTTTCAATGGTGCAGAAGATGAAAAACGGTACTGATCATTCAGGAAATAAACTGGAAGGTGTACCTGAACTGGTTGTAGGGGCAGTATCAAACACAGACCCTTCGCAGGTTATGCAGATGATAAAACTTGAAAAAAAGGTGAAGATGGGAGCACAGTTTATACAAACACAGGCTGTTTATGATGTCGGGAAATTTGAGGATTTCATCGAATCAGTGTCTCATCTGGAAATTCCGATAATAGCAGGACTCATTCCCTTAAAATCCCCAAATGCAGCCCGGTTCATGAATAATAACATTCCGGGAATAAATGTGGATGAGGATATAATCAACAGAATGGAAAATGCAGATGACCCTGTGCAGGAAGGGCTGGTGATATGTTCGGAAACTATTGGAATACTCAAAAAGATATGTCGTGGGGTGCACTTAATGCCTATTGGACAACACTTAAATACACCAAAACTGCTTGAGATGGCGGGACTTTCTGCCAGGCAATTATGATGATGGTGCAATGGTTTGTTAAAAAACAGAAAGGGTGAAAAACCAATGGAATCCACACAAGTCTATCACGCAAAAAACGGTACTCTCACCACTGAAATGGAACAGGTTGCAAAGACCGAAGGTCTTGATGAAGATACAGTTATATTGAACGTCGCAAATGGCAGCCTTGTCATCATGTTGCGGAAAGAAAACAGTCCTGTTGCTATTGGAAACGGTGTGAGCACAAAGATAAATGTCAATCTGGGCACATCATCAGTATCAATTAATCCGAAATATGAGATTGAAAAAGTGAAGATCGCAGAAAAATACGGAGCAGATACCATCACCGACCTTTCTATGGGGGGTGATATTTCCGGGATACGCAGGATGGTATTTGAGAACACCACGTTGCCGATCACTACAGTTCCGATATACCAGTCAATTGTTGAGAATGGCATAAAAGATGTCAGTGAGGACGATATATTTACAAATCTAAAAGATCATGTGAATGAGGGTGTAAGTTCAGTTGTTCTTCATTGTGTGAATAAGAGCATGCTTGAAAAATTGAAGGGCACCAGGCGTGTGATGGGTATGGTTTCAAAAGGTGGTGCATTTACAAGTGTCTATATGCTGAGAAACGGATGCGAAAACCCATTCATTGAAAATTTTGATAAAGTACTCGAAATACTCCGGAAAAACGATGTTGTATTATCTCTTGGAAATTCAATGCGAAGCGGATGTATCCATGACCTGCGCGATGGTGCACAGGAGATGGAGATCAATACAAACACACGCCTTGCAAATATAGCAAATGAACAAGGAGTACAGGTCATTATAGAAGGCATGGGCGGACACGTGCAGACAAACAACATTTCCGAATCCGTGCAGTTTTACAAATCAAGATCAGATTTTCCACTGTTTGTAGCAGGACCGTTACCTACCGATATTGCACTAGGGTATGATCATATCGCAGGTGCTATTGGTGCGAGTATGGCAATTGGTGCGGGTGCGGATTATATGTGTTACATAACACCATCGGAACATCTTTCCCTTCCAACTCCTGCGCATGTGAGAGAGGGACTAATCGCATTCAAAATTGCAGCACATATTGGTGATTCCATCAAATACGGCGCTAGCGATAGGGACCTGATGCTTGCGAAAAAACGTGCTAAATTTGATTGGGCTGCACAGTTAAAACTTGCAATTGATCCTGATAAACCGGAGAATATGTGTCCTGTTGAAGGACCGTGTTCAATGTGTGGTGAGTACTGCGCTATTAAGATTATGAGTGATTATCTTACGAACGGCGGTTGACATGGGCAACAGTTTTACTTCTATGCAGGTATTTGGTATACATACTGCACTAATAAAACCGGGTGACGACATAGTGAATATTCTCTCGGATGCGTTTGGTAATGTAGGAATATACCCGATGGATGACGATATACTTGTTCTTGCAGAGTCCGCAGTTGCGACATCGGAAGAACGGGTTGTGCAACTTTGTGATATTACCCCAACAAGCAAGGCACAGGAACTTGCACAAAAGTACGAACTTGATGCACGGGAAATGGAACTAATCCTCCAGGAATGTGATGAGGTTTTCGGAGGCGTTCCGGGCGCGGCACTTACTATTACCAACGGCACCCTGTCTCCGAATGCGGGGATCGATGGTTCCAATGCACCTGATGGATGTGTGGTACTGCTTCCAAAAGATGCACAAAAAAGTGCAGCACTCATCCGCACAGGGATCGAGAAACGATATTCCTGTCGTGTTGGCGTGATTATCGGGGACAGCAGAACACAGCCCCTGCGACTCGGCTGTGTAGGGATCGCTCTTGGAACATCAGGTATTAGACCTGTTGAAGATGCGAGAGGATCATTTGACCTTTTCGGCAAAACGTTGAATATCACACAAAAGGCGGTTGCGGATAATCTTGTTTCAGCTTCACAGGTATTAATGGGGGAAGCTGATGAGGGAGTGCCGTGTGTCCTTATTCGCGGCGCGCCTGTTGAAATTATCGAAGAAGCGGTTGAGATGCCGCTGTTCTCAAGTGATGAGTGTATGTATTATAGTAACATAAAGAGAAAATGAGGATGAGGTTACATTCGATTATTATTCGGTATTCTATGCAGACATGATGAGTATATAAGGTCAAAACATTCGGGACTACACAAACAACTTTAACATGCGAAATGTATTTATGCGAGTAGCACCATGGTTGTGTGGAATTAACGCAATACCTCTGAATTGTAAAAGGAAAAAAATCTTAATAAAAAGATAATATTATATCTGGAAACGGGAAGCACAAGAAAAGCGTACCTGATAAATGCCGATTATAATTAATATGCATTGGTGTTCGGTTAAAAGACGAATCTTGACAAATAGCACACACTCATTAAACTTATTTTAAGATATAAGTATGAAAAAACCAACAACATGCACAAACATTGTATTTTAATTCGAAATGTACGGCAGGTTGCATTTATCTAAAATCATTAGCAACAAGCCAACAAAACTCCTTAACCAAATACCAATGAAATAATATGTTATTTAAAACCTAAATAATACGAAAATTCAGATAGTAATCGCAATAGTAACAGCAATAGTAATAATGACAAATAGGTGATACAAATGGGCAAACCAATATTATTAGATTTTACAGCCGTATGGTGTGGACCTTGCAGAATTCAGAAACCGATCCTTGATGAACTTGAAAAGGAATTCGGTGACAAGGTAGAGATTAAGGAAATTGATGTTGACCAGGATCAAAAACTTGCAGCAAAGTACGCTATTCATGTAGTTCCGACACTTATCATGGAAAAAGATGGTGTTGAAGCAAAACGTTTTACAGGTGTCACACAGGGCAATATACTTCGCGCAGAGTTTAATAAGCTCCTGTGAGTCCTCCTTCTTTTTTTGTGTTTGTTTAGCGGTTTTTGACACCGTGACAATCCGCTGCAGGCAGTATATTTCCATATCACTGACACACTGTACTATGTATTGATCCCTTCCAACAGAACGATTATTGGGGGAAGGGATTCTTCCAGAACATATAAATGATGATGTTCTTGGAAGAACACTTGATAAAATTTATGAACACGGATGTACTGAACTTTTCAACAAGATCGTCCTCGAATCTATGAAAAACATTCCATTAGGCAAACATATTTTGCATGGCGACACAACAAATTTCAGTTTGTATGGGAATTACGAGAATCGTGATCCAAAACTTGATACCATTGAGATTACTTATGGGCACCCTAAAGATAAACGATGGGATCTGAAACGTTTTGTATTGAGCATGGTGTGTAATCAGGATGGTATACCGCTTTTTTGTAGAAACTCTTTCGGGTAATGACCTGTATAAGAACTCAATAGGAATTCTGACCTGAAAAGGTGCGTGCGACAAGAAATTATATCATAAATTGCAGCAATGCCACTCCTTCCATTTGGAGCGACCCTATTATGGCATGCATTCTTAGTAATGAGAATGTGTGAAGCCCATAAGACAATGTGGAGAACCCTGGAAGTCTAATCCAGATAATCTGCTAGGGTAATAAATGCTAAGAAGAAACTAACGTTGAATCATTGTAAGAGTCGTTATCAGGAACAAGCGAAACTAGACCGAAACGCTTGAACCAAAATGGTACAGAATCGGACTATAATGGCTGCACCTACGTTATAGGGAATGGACAAATGATTCTCGGCTTATAGATGGCTTCTAAGGCATTAGGAATTATTTATGATATAAAACTTGGTAAGCCCCCGCGACAAGAAGTTACATAATAAATTGCCTCGTGCTGCCCCCTCCATTTGGGGTAATCCTAC
>JBQVMC010000095.1:0-7032 GCA_052361145.1 Methanosarcinaceae archaeon | reverse complement strand
TTTTATAATAATCGTTATGCTGCAAAACTATAGGTGGATTTTAAGTGTGTTGATCAGAATCAATGCCAGTGGCGACCTTGAACTATGACAAAAGCCTATGAGATCACGCAACTCAGGACACGACCGATTTTTGACACACTGATAAGAAAAAGCGATTAGAGACTTTTTATTATCTTCTGGAATGGTTTTAAAAACCGCAGAGGCACGCAGAGAAAAAGAAGTCTCCTCTGCGGTGAATATTTTTTACCATGATCCGTTTATCCGGAATATATTAAAAAGTGTCAGCGATTACTCGCTCGTTCTTATTCGGCGTTGCCATACGTAGTTGTTGTATCGGCTCTGACAACTTGTACAGTAAATTAATATTCATCAGAATGATGCAATCAAATATCAAAAGTTGCACATCATGTACAACGAGATAATTCACACTGCATCCGAATTAACCCAAACTGTGTGAATATATATTACAACACAGCCCATTTAATTACCAAGCACTATCCTTGCAATATCATCACCGACATCGGATGTTCCGGATGTTCCGCCCATGTCGTATGTCTTGATCTTCTTATCAATAATATTCTTCTCGATCGCAGATACGATAGAGTCAGCAGCTTCCTTTTCACCAAGCTGTTCAATAAGCATCGCACCTGCCCAGATGGTTGCTATCGGGTTAACCTTATTCATTCCCTTGTACTTCGGAGCAGAACCATGAATAGGCTCGAACATACTTGTACCTTCAGGGTTAATGTTGCCGCCGGGTGCAAGCCCGAGTCCGCCCTGGATCATTGCACCAAGATCTGTTATGATATCACCGAACATGTTCGGAGTAACCACAACATCGAACCATTCCGGATTTTTCACAAACCACATAGTCATTGCATCCACATAATTAAAATCAGTGGTCACATCAGTGTATTCGGATGCAACAGCCTCAAACTCCTCTCTCCAGAACCCGTAAATGTCAGTGAGCACATTTGCCTTATCAACGGATGAAAGATGTTTTTTTCGATTCTTTGCAAGTTCGAAAGAATATTTGATAACTCTCCGTGTGCCTTCCTTTGAGATCATACCGATCTGGTATCCGATCTCCTCACTGTCAGTCTCGATATCCAGACCGAACCTTGCAGAATACAACGTTCTTGACACTTCAAGCAGGTCTTTGCTTACACCCTTCTTCACACGTCCGCCAATTCCGATATAGAAATCCTCAGTATTCTCACGAACAACAGTAAAATCAATATCAGCAGGAGTCTTATCCTTGATCGGTGTCCAGACACCTTCAAGAAGTTTAATAGGTCTCAGGTTCACATATTGGTCAAAGTAGAACCTTGCGGCAAGCAGGACTCCCTTCTCAAGCACACCCGGAGCCACTCTCGGGTCACCGATCGAACCAAGATAGATCACAGGATACTTTGCAAGTTCTGCCAGTGAATCTTCAGATATCAGTTCGCCTGTCTCAAGATAATGATCTGCACCATGCGGAAATCCTGTCCATTCAACATCAAACCCAAACTTTTCTCCGGCAGCATCGATAACCTTCTTTCCTTCCGCGATAATCTCCGGACCGATTCCATCACCCGGTATTACCGGTATTTTGTATTGTGTCATATTATAAATCTCCTGGATCAATTCAAGCAATGATCTTTTTCGTATACTCGATCAAACCGCCGGCATCCACGATCCCGCGCACGAAATCAGGTAGCGGAGTTGCCTGATATGTCTCGCCCTTGGTTTTGTTTTCGATTATGCCTGTTGCAAGATCGACCTCAACCACATCACCCTCTTCTATCTTATCGGTTTTTGGACACTCAATAAGTGCTACACCGATATTGATCGCATTCCTAAAGAAAATACGTGCAAACGATTTTGCTATTACGCATCCGATCTTCGTACCTTTAAGAGCGATCGGTGCATGCTCCCTTGATGATCCGCAGCCAAAATTGTTATCTGCAACAATGATATCGTTTTCCTTTACCTCTTTTGCAAACTCGGGGCGCACGCCTTCGAATGCGTGTGCTGCGAGTTCCTCTTGCGTATTGAGTACCAGATACCTGCCAGGGATCATTGCATCGGTATCAATATCGTTACCAAATCTCCAAACTCTTCCTTTCATATTAATCACCATGATTAAGTGTAAGAAGTATAAGTGTAAATATAAATTTGAATGTGAATGTGAATTTAGATCTAAAAGTAAAATCAGGTTCTCTCTCTCTTCTCTTTAACTTAACATTATATGGCTAAAGACCTTTCAATTCAGGCATAACGCCAAGCATGAAATTGTATTGCCTGGTTTATGAATTGAATGATAAGAATTAACGGACCGGATCAACAGGTTGCAAAGAATGAAAATGGAAATCAACATCCTGTAATTCCTGTCAAACACATCTAATATTCACCCGTATAATCTTGAGGAGATCCTAAAATTACTGCTGTTTTTTACATAAACTATGCATTATTATACCTCATAAATACAGTAATACTTAATAATACTATCACTGCCGGATTCTAATCCCCTGTATCATCAGAATTAGCACCAGCCAATAGTTCAACTCTTAGATCCGTTCCATCCACATACACTTTCGGATTGGTGATTATACCGTCAAGATGAAGGTCAACAGACACATTGCCGCCGAATGTAGAATTGTCACCAAGTGCTACATGTACTGTACCTCCAACCTTTTCATCCTCAAGTATGGCACCGATCAGCCGTGCGGCAGGATTGATGCCAATGCCAAGTTCTGCAACATTGCGCGCATCCGGCCCCGCACGATCGATCAGAAATTCCAGTTCATCCGCGTGCTTACCGCTAAAACTAACCGCATATCCATCCTTAAGTTCGATCACAATAGGCTCATCCAAAACCCCGATCCCACCCATGGTACCATCAATAACGATCCTGCCGTTTGTATTAGAAGGCGCAATAAAAAGTTCTCCGGCCGGAAGGTTCGACATCGACCCGGGAACAGTACAATTGCCAGTGTCAATCCTCCATTCACAACCTGCAACATCAAAAACCACATCGGTGCCGAGTTTTGTTATGACCCGTATTTCACGGGCACCATCAAGTGACTCAAGCATTTTCCCTGCCAAAACTCCAATTTTTTCATAATCAGCTACCATACCGCCTGATATCATCATATCAACCGTAACCCCTGGTAGTGTAGCAACCCGTGCCCCCATCTTACAGGCATTCTGCCTTGCTTTTGTATGTGTCAGGGATTTTGATGTCGGTGCAAGGATCACGTCCGCTGACTTCATCGCTTCAGCTATAACAAACGGTGGTTCCCTTCCATGCTGGTCACGCGGCTCCATTATAAAGAGCATTGCTTCGCATCCGGCATAAACAGCCGCATCATACAACGTATTCCCAATCATCTCATCTGTGCATGTGTCTGTGATTATCAACACGGATTCACCAGGCTTTGCACCCATACAGGTGTGTATAATCATATCTGCAATTTTCCTTAATATCACCCTTATTACTTCCTTTTCATCAACGCACTCGGTTCATTCCCGCCATGCCAGCTATATCGTGGTCGCATCTTTACAATATGTGCCACTTCGGAAGTATCATCTACAATAAATGCAATTCCTCGCTCAAGTCCCATTTTCCGGATGGAATTACCGATATCTTCCCGCATGTATGTAGGTCGTATCGCTTCAAGCGCTGATATGTCATCCCTTGCAGTCAAACGATGACATATCACCACGTCACATTGTGATATCACGTCGGGATGGATCGCAGCAGGGCGCTGGGTCGCAAAAATAATAGAAAGCCCTGGCTGGCGTCCCTGCCTGAGCCATTCATTGATAAGAACATTCGATGCAAGGGTCTCATCGTTAGAAGGTACGAACAAGTGCGCCTCATCAATGAACATCCAGACCATTGGAATTCCTTTTTCCACATCCATATCCCCCATAACTATCCGTTCGTATGAACGGCGGGCATTTAGACGCCTATTATAGATGTCCTTTCCAACAATACCAACAACAGCCGCACGGATCAGGTGATTTGTTAGCGTGCTTACATCCAACACTGACGTCGCGCCTCCAATTATAAGTTCAGGGATGCCTGCGCCTTCCTGTTCAAAAACACCCCATGAGATGGCAGCCTTGAAATTGTTCTCTGCAGCACTCTTTGTAACAATGTCAGAATGTTCATCTTCCATTATAGCATCAATCACATTATCAAAAGAAAAAGCAGACTTCGTTTTCTTCAGGTTTTCGATAACCCGTATTAAAAGCACACCAAGAGGCGATACCTCGTCAACCTTGAACAATTTACACCACTCATAGCCATCAAGGTGTGATAGCGGTATTGAAAATGGTTTTACATCGATGTGACGGTTTCGGTATTGTTCAACACTTCCTGCAGGGACGAATACATTTACATCAAAACCTGCGGGCTGCAATCCCCATTCACTTAGTAATTCGGGTTGCTGTTCATTACCACGCCCGAGTGTCCAGAATATTCCCATCGTATCAATGACAAGCGATGCGATGTTCTCACGGATATCCGGCTGCAGGAGTGAGAGTTCCTCGATCAGTGTGCCCATTGTGTATGACTTTCCATATCCTCGTTTGCCGCATATTAATATTGCATGTGGTTTGAGTGCATCCAGTGCAACATGGGAACCCGTTGACTTATCAAGCGCAAGATACTTTCCAAGGTGCAGGATACCGATATCGCTGTCATCGTTCCTGCCAAGGACGTATCGTTTATTGACAACGCCTGCATTAAAAGAATCGATCAATGTTTCCATTGTATTTGAATCATTCACCAGATATATATGTCTTTATGCTAGTTTTAAATTATAAAATAATTACCCAGGGTTAATCCGAACACAACAGAGGATTTTTGCTGTATATAGTTACCATTGAATTATATAGTGCAAGCAAATTCGAGTTTAGCGAGGATTTTCTAGCTGTGTATATTTTAGTGTTTTATATGTGGCATACATGATTGGTTCTACACAGGATAACAGAGGTGAGCACAGTTCATTAAAGTACCTGCCGTTTCGTAAAATAGTACACATTGGCGGGGTAGTTGTACCAATGATCGCAGTGTATTTCGGGAAAAACTATGCGATTGGCCTGGTGTTATATTTTATGTTTATGTTCCTATTCATGGAAATGATAAAAGCAAAAGAACAGATTCCCGCTGCATTCCGTTTTCTGTGGAAGGAGAAGGAACTAAAGGGTTTTGCTATAGATCCGTTCCTCTATTATGTGTCTATACTCATGCTACTTTTGCTTTCGTTCTATTTTGATGATGGGATATGTTATGCTTCAATCGTGATACTGACGATTGGTGATGGGATCTCGACTGTTGTTGGGGTACATGGCAAAAGATATTTCAGGGATACCAAAAAGACAATTGAAGGGGCAGCAGCAGGAACAATTGTGTCAGCCATTATTGCTTTTCCTTTTGTTGGTGCGCTTGCATTTGTAGGAAGTACAATCGGGATGATTGCAGAGGTAACATCAAAGCGGTTTGATAACATTGCTGTTCCTGTTGCGGCGTTTGTTTCAATGCTGATCATCCAGGCAGTAATCGGATGAAAAAAATAAATCACTTCTAAATGATGAAATCTATTTGACACTACAATAGGATTTAAACATGAAACATGTCCCTATCGCAACTGAACACAGGAAACAGCAAATGCTCTTGTTGTCGCTGGGTACATTCTGTGTTTTTTTGGCAATGCTACCACTTATTCCGCTACTGCCTATTGTATCTGATGAACTTCACATCTCAAAATCAAACCTTGGCTGGGTTGCGGGCGTGTTTATGATATGCATGGCATTTTTGCAGATCCCATTTGGCCTGTTCTCAGACAGGTTCGGTAGAAAGCGGATGATCATTGCCGGGATCCTTGTTTTTGGAGTCGGTGTGGCAATGCTTTCCGTTTCATATAGTTTTACATCACTTCTTGCGGCAAGAGCAATATCAGGTGCAGGTGCTGCAATGTTCTTCCAGGCGTCATTCACGATGATTGGGGATATGTATGATATTCACGAACGTGGAAAGGGCATGGGTATTATAGCAGCAGCAACGGGTCTTGGCACGGTTTCGGGATATTCCGTGGGTGGTGTCCTAGGTGAGTTATATGGCTGGAGAACGATTTTTATGTGGCTTGCAGTGTTCGCATTTATTGTTTCGCTGCTATCACCCCTGTTGCACGAAACAAAACCGCAATTGCAGGAAAAACACCCTTCAGGAAAATTACTGTATCTCTCGATTGATCTTTTCAGGACAAGGACAATAGTACTTACAACTCTTGTAGGTACGTTGTGCATGATGGCAGTTATCGGGACATCCTATGTACTGCCATTTTTTGCAATGGATTCGGGGATATCGACTGCATCAACAGGACTGCTGTTTATACCTTATGCGATCATGAGTTCACTGGGCGCATCGTCGTGCGGCTGGTTTTCGGATATCGTTGGCAGGAAAAAACCATTGTTCGCTGTGACTTTACTCGGCGGCACCGCCCTTCTTATATTTTCATACCTGCCTACTTCTATGTGGTTGATCGGAATTTGTTTTGCATTTGTGGGACTTTGTTTCGGACCTGTAGTTACATTGTCCACAACGATTCTTGTGGACGAGGTTGTAAGGACCGATACAAGAATACTGGCAACAACAATGGGCACCTTTAATATGGTACGATGGCTTGGAGGCGCGCTGGGTCCGGTATTGGGAGGCGTATTTTTTGATGCCTATGGTGCAAGGACAACATTTGCGCTGCTAGCAGGACTGATATTCCTAGCAGCGGTGTTTTCGATCGGGTTGAGAGAGGATTGGGGGTGAAGAAAGGTAACAAAACGGGAATTGCTGGCTACAATGTAGTTTTTGTGATATGGTAATTCCAGCACATTAGTATTCAGGACCTTAATGCATATTTTCCCATATAACCCATGTTCTCCAGTATCCCACTAAAATTCACCATTCCCCTGCATAAATAACTCCTCATAATGCCTCCTTCTCACGATTTCCATCATAAGAACACTTCCTTTAATTTTTTATGT
>JBQVMC010000094.1:0-7051 GCA_052361145.1 Methanosarcinaceae archaeon | reverse complement strand
CACAGCTCTGCTGTGGGGAGTTTCATTCCAATGTTTTTTGAAATAACACGAACTCATTTACACAACTATACAAATACCATATATAAAACATGGATAAATTCGATTCTCATTCCACAGAACTATAGGATTACAAAATATGATGTCAGGCTTGCAACAAGCACAGAAATATAAATCGCTTTAAATCCACCTGTGCCACCAAGATTTATGTAAGCGCTCCCCTTTTTATCCCTGTTGAATGTCAAAAGAGTAGTGCAACTGCCTATCAATATTCCCCCTACACTTGATACAAAAACAACGATTGCTGCATTTTGTGGTGAAAGGATCAATGCGAATGGGATTGAGATGAGTCCTACATAATCAGGAATGACAATTCCTACGCCGCTTACCATCTCTGCTAACAGGCTTACTACAACAATCATGATTAGCATCACTTCAAGTGCGGCTGTATTTGGTTGAGTGATCATTAGGTACAATAATATGAGTGTGGGAATTATGAATCCACCCAGGTTTAACGTTATTGTTGTATCAAATGCCTGTCTTTTTTCGACAAAAAGTTCATCTAAGACCGCAACTCCGTACATGTCTTCAAGAGCAAGAGCATCACGTTTTAGATGTTCAGGTTTCTTTGTACGAATTTGTGTAATAGGAATTTCGATCCTGCTTGCGATAAGCATGGTGAGAAGCAAGAATAATAAGGGCATTGACGAGATCGTGCCAAAAGAAAGGTCTTTGTGATAGCATAAATTTGCTATTGGCAAAAGTAAAAGTCCGAATATTGCATACATCCGTATGTCGGATTTGTTAAGATATCCTCGCATCCAGTCACCATGAATATATTTGGTAGATTGTTATTAAACGTTTCTAATTGCACAGTTATGCATCATTATTATTTTAAGCAAATCCGCCTTTTGTTTTTACCCACATCAAGATCAATTGGTATTTTTTCAGTATGGATCCAGTTGTGACCGTAACAATTCATTTCGTTTTTTTTCAAGGAAACTGTATACGCTACCGTGATTTGAACCATTTATAAGCATCTCTATTGCGGTTCTTATAATATGGTTCTGTTCGGGATGTCCTATAACACTTGCTGTTTTGCCATAAATTGATATTTTGACTCCAATCATTTTCTCTGCGATCTCTCTTGTTTTGCCGCCTTTTCCAATAATCCTTCCTTTGAGCCTAAGCAGTTCTTTTGGTGTACTTGTAACTTGTGACAGGTCCATAATATCAAGCATTAACATGTCATCATCAAGAAATTCAATTGCTTTGTCCGGATTGAACCCACGTCCGATTGCCTGCACGACGTCTGTAGCACGCATTGATGATATTGGATCGTCTCCCTGAATCAATTCAATTACTCCTGATTCACTGTTAATATCGAGTGTCACGGATGATTTTTTTTCAATGATTTCCTTGACACGACCTTTTGGACCGATCACTGCGCCAATTCTATCCTGTGGTATTTTTATATATGTCATATTATATTCGCCTGTTATTATGTATATTGTTTAATTTGATACTTTGGTGGCAATTTTTTTCTAACTGTTTCGGATAAAAGCGTACATGTCTTCAGGGGACATTGTAATTTTGAAGCGATTGAAAAACCTGAGTATATTTTTTATATCACGCCTCAAAAAAACGTCTGCACGAGGGTGTTCTAGTGTTACAGCCTGCCCCATGTCTATTATGATAGGTGTCATGTCGTTGGGGTCTACCATTATGTTATATTCGCTCAGGTCACCATGCACCAGTTTTGCATCTTTAAATAATTTATGCATGTATTCTTTGATGGTTCCGAATATGGTGTTTGCCACTTCATTGTTAAGCGACACGTTTTTTAGAAGGGGATATGGTATTCCATCTTCTCCTATAAATTGCATTACAAGTATGTTCCGCTCAGTTATTATGGGTTCGGGGACACGTATTCCGGCGCTTTGTGCTCGTGAGAGGTTCCTCAATTCTTTGCGTGTCCATGCAAATATAATGTCGCGTTTGCGGTGTCGGATGTTCTCAAAGCGTGGGTCTCCGAGTATATATTCTTCCATTGAGTTGAATGTACTTGTCGATAATCTGTATATCTTGATCGCATATTCATTATTTTTCCCCTCTGCCAGAAATACGTTTGCTTCTTTGCCTGTGCTGATCGAACCGCCCATTGCATGAATGATACCTTTGTTTGAGAGGGTGTAGAGCGTTTTTAATGTGATGGTGTCAAAGACATTTTCTTTTACTTTTAGGGAATCTGTGTCTTTGCGCCGCATGCGCATTTTATCGACTTTTGTGTCAATACGGTGTACTTTTTTTTCATAATTCTTCATGGGTAACGATGTCTACTATAAGAATCCTTTGCGTTCAAGCCAGTTTATTTGTGGTCGTGTGTATTTCCAGATAACGTCGGCTTTTGAATCCTGAAAATCCCATGGGACTGCAATTACGATATCTCCTTCACGAATCCATGTCCGTTTTTTCATTGAACCAGGAATCCGTCCCATTCGAACTATTCCATCCATACATCGTAATCTTACCCGGTTTGCACCTAGCATGTTCTCTACGGTTGCAAGTATTTCACGATTATCTTTTCGTGGAGTGCGCACTCGTGTTATTTGTGGTGCAGCATGTTTATTTTTATTATTTTTCTTTTTATACAGGTTAATACCTCATTAGTTTGTGTAATTTAATTTTTAAACATGTCAATTTGATATGTGTCGTATGTTGTTAAAGGTTGCGTGTGTTTTCACCTATACACTGTTTTGTTAGGTATTTTAGAGTTGTATTATTTTAGTGATATCCGATACTATGCAAAATTCTTTTTTTGTGTACGACATGCTTATATACGAATGTGTGTATGTAAGGGGTCATCGCAATCCAAGGTTGTATGTAGTTATTGATCACATTCATATTGTGATGGATTAAGGATTGTGAATAAGCGTATATTTAGTTAGGTTTAAATCCACAAAAAGTATTATATACTACATATGATCATTATAATCTTCTCGTGTGTTGCACGAGCATTTATCACCGCCTTATTATCCTTTAATGGAGTCAGGAGATTTTTCCTGACTGACGTTAGATATGGCAGTTCGATTAATTCTGATCGGTGTTGTTTAATAACAACAAACTGAAAAGATTCAATCGAACGTGCATGAGAGACTCTCAATTTATTAACATCAATTGTGAGTTCTTTCCCAACGATTCTATTGACTTCCAAAGATAACAAGTGTGCGCAGAATCAACGAATTACAAAATTCTGGTTGATCCTGCCAGAGGTCACTGCTATCAGTGTTCGATTAAGCCATGCAAGTCAAATGTTCTTCGTGAACATGGCGTACTGCTCAGTAACACGTGGATAACCTTCCCCTGGGATTGGCATAACACCGGGAAACTGGTGATAATACCGAATAGACCATCAATGCTGGAATGCTTTTTGGTTCAAAGGCTTCGGCTGCCCATGGATGGATCTGCGGCCTATCAGGTAGTAGTGGGTGTAATGTACCTACTAGCCTACGACGGGTACGGGTTGTGAGAGCAAGAGCCCGGAGATGGATTCTGAGACATGAATCCAGGCCCTACGGGGTGCAGCAGGCGCGAAAACTTTACAATGCGGGAAACCGCGATAAGGGGACACTGAGTGCCAGCATATTATGTTGGCTGTCCACATGTTTAAAAATCATGTGTTAGCAAGGGCCGGGCAAGACCGGTGCCAGCCGCCGCGGTAACACCGGCGGCCCGAGTGGTGATCACTATTATTGGGTCTAAAGGGTCCGTAGCCGGTTTGATCAGTCTTCCGGGAAATCTGACAGCTCAACTGTTAGGCTTCCGGGAGATACTGTCAGACTTGGGACCGGGAGAGGTAAGAGGTACTACAGGGGTAGGAGTGAAATCTTGTAATCCCTGTGGGACCACCAGTGGCGAAGGCGTCTTACCAGAACGGGTCCGACGGTGAGGGACGAAAGCTGGGGGCACGAACCGGATTAGATACCCGGGTAGTCCCAGCCGTAAACGATGCTCGCTAGGTGTCAGGGACGGTGCGACCGTTTCTGGTGCCGCAGGGAAGCCGTGAAGCGAGCCACCTGGGAAGTACGGCCGCAAGGCTGAAACTTAAAGGAATTGGCGGGGGAGCACTACAACGGGTGGAGCCTGCGGTTTAATTGGACTCAACGCCGGAAAACTCACCGGGGGCGACAGCAATATGTAGGTCAGGCTAAAGACCTTACCCGAATCGCTGAGAGGAGGTGCATGGCCGTCGTCAGTTCGTACTGTGAAGCATCCTGTTAAGTCAGGCAACGAGCGAGACCCGTGCCCACTGTTGCCAGCATGTCCTTCGGGATGATGGGTACTCTGTGGGGACCGCCGCTGCTAAAGCGGAGGAAGGTGCGGGCTACGGTAGGTCAGTATGCCCCGAATCTCCCGGGCTACACGCGGGCTACAATGATTGGGACAATGGGTCCCTACTCCGAAAGGAGATGGTAATCTCATAAACCCAACCTTAGTTCGAATTGAGGGCTGTAACTCGCCCTCATGAAGCTGGAATCCGTAGTAATCGCGTTTCAACATAGCGCGGTGAATACGTCCCTGCTCCTTGCACACACCGCCCGTCAAACCACCCGAGTGAGGTATGGGTGAGGGCACGGACCTTTATTGGTGCCGTGTTCGAACCTAAATTTCGCAAGGGGGGTTAAGTCGTAACAAGGTAGCCGTAGGGGAATCTGCGGCTGGATCACCTCCTAAGCAAGATCCGCAAAAAGCGGATCACCAACACCGATCAGAAATCGATAAACTGTCATATCTAACAAATTGAAATAAGAATTACAATAAAAGGAATTGTTGGATAGATGTTCCCACGAAACTGTTTGCCCACAATTAAAACATGCGGGCTTGTAGATCAGCTGGAAGATCGCTGCCTTTGCAAGGCAGAGGCCCTGGGTTCAAATCCCAGCAAGTCCATATATTTCAAGTGCACCGGATGATTAACCTTATCCGGGAAGGATGGATTGCCTGATACCCCAATATCAGGTATATGAGATCATGTATATGTATCGCATACCAGACGCTCACTGGATATAGTGAGGTGGACTCTGGTAATTATGCCGTCAGGTGGATGGCTCGGCTCAAGCGCTGATGAAGGACGTGCCAAGCTGCGATAAGCCCGGGGTAGGTGCATGGAACCGTTGAACCCGGGATTTCCTAATGAGGCCTCTTAACATATTTTGTATGTTGATCAGTAATGATCGGGAACGTCCCGAATTGAAACATCTTAGTAGGGACAGGAAAAGAAATCGAATGAGATGCCGTTAGTAATGGCGAATGAACACGGCAAGGTTCAAACTGAATCCCACCAGTAATGTGTGGGAGATGTAGTGTTATAGGACTATTCTTTAATATCCGACTTGATTTTAGTCAAACTTTTCTGGAACGTTAGACCATAGAGTGTGATAGTCACGTAGATTTAAATCAAAGGATTTGAATAAGTTCCTGAGTAGCGTGGGTTGGATATCTCGCGTGAATTTGGGAGGCACCAACTTCCAAAACTAAATACGTCTTGAGACCGATAGCGAAGTAGTAGGGTGACCGAAAACTGAAAAGTACCCCAAGAAGGGAGGTTAAAAGTGCCTGAAACCTGATGGTGATGGAGCGATATGGCATGAAAGGATCTTTGATGCGAAGGAATCAGTCGCGAGACTGTAGTACGAGCATCATTGCCGATGTCATATCGTACGTTTTGAAGAACGGGCCAGGGAGTGTATTCAAGTGGCAATGGCTAACTTTATAATTAGGAAGCCGAAGCGAAAGCAACATGCACGCAACCCATTTTATGGGTGAGGTGCGGCGTATACAAGTGCGCGGAGTCACTGGGATACGACCCGAAGCCGGGCGATCTAGACGTGGGCAGGTTGAAGCGTGGCGAAAGCTACGTGGAGGACCGCAAGCGGTATTGATCTGCAAATCATTCGCGTGACCTGCGCCTAGGGGTGAAAGGCTAATCTAGCCCGGCATCAGCTGGTTCCTTCCAAAACATGTCGTAGCATGACCTAATCTGAGATAGTCGGTGGGGTAGAGCACTGATTGGGGAACCCGGGGAAGAAATTCCTCGATCCCTTGTCAAACTCCGAACCCACCGTCGTCGTAGACGATTGGAGTCCGGACTACTGGGGTAAGCCTGTAGTCCGTAAGGGAGACAACCCAGCCTGTGGTTAAGGTCCCCAAGTGTCGACTAAGTGTTAATACTAAAGGGCGTCCTGAGCCCTAGACAGCTGGAAGGTTAGCTTAGAAGCAGCTATCCTTTAAAGAGTGCGTAACAGCCCACCAGTCGAGGTTCAGGGCCCCGAAAATGGACGGGGCTCAAGTCGACCACCGATACCACAGAGTATCGAAAGATAATCTTGTAGGAAGGCGTTTTGTTCGGACAGAAGCAGGGCTGTGAAGTCCTGTGGACCGTGCAGAAACGAAAATCCTGGTAATAGTAGCAGCAAAGTCAGGTTAGAATCCTGACCGCCGAAGGGGCTAGGTTTCCTTGGCAATGATCGTCAGCCAAGGGTTAGTCGGTCCTAAGACGTACCGTAATTCGAGTACGCCGAAAGGGAAACAGGTTAATATTCCTGTACCATTTAGCAATAAAACTGACGCTTTTGGGCAGGCCGAGCAGCGTTGTCGCGCTGTCTAAGCATCTAAACCTGTGGAGAGCCGTAATGGCGAGAAGCAGGAGAATATGTTATGGCGAAAGTCGGCTGCACCCGGGAGCCCGTGAAAAGGGAGCTAAATGTCCGTACCGAGAACTGACACAGGTGCCCCTAGCTGAAAAGGCTAAGGCGTGTCGGAATTAAACTGGTTAAGGGAATTCGGCAAATTGGCTCCGTAACTTCGGGAGAAGGAGTGCCTGCTGTGAAGACAGCAGGTCGCAGTGACCAGGGAGCTCTAACTGTCTAATACCAACATAGGAGATCGCAAACCCGTAAGGGCTAGTACGATCTCTGAATCCTGCCCAGTGCAGGTACCTGAATCTTCGGTTCAACGGAAAGAAGGGCCTGTAAACGGCGGGGGTAACTATGAC
>JBQVMC010000093.1:0-7281 GCA_052361145.1 Methanosarcinaceae archaeon | reverse complement strand
CAAGAGAAATTGGATATAGGCGCGGGGAAGGAACTGTACTCGGAAACCTTGGGTTAGCCTATCACCATCTGGGGAAGGTGGAAAAAGCAATTGAATATTATGAGCAGGCGCTTGAGATTTCAAGAGAAATTGGAGATAGGCGCGGGGAAGGAAATCATATCGGAAACCTTGGCTCAGCCTATCACCATCTGGGGAAGGTGGAAAAAGCAATTGAATATTATGAGCAGGCGCTGATGATTGGAAAGGAAATAAAAGACCCGAGGATCATAGCGTTTTGTGAGGATAATCTTTCACTAATAAATCATTCAAATCAACACTCCTAAATTAACCGCACAGTTGCCACCACGTAATGTTAACCTGTTCAGGTTGTTTTTATGCAGGGACAATTCGCCGTAGGCGGTGCATCCCGCCATTACAAATAAAGAGATCATATTTGCATTTAATGGACAAAGTGAATTATCCATATACGAGATACCAGGCGATATTTTCCTGGCAAGTGAAATGGAAATGAGCCGCATGTGGTGGTTGTGATGGTTTTTGCTTCAGGTAAAACAATCTCATTTATTTACATATTCCACCACATCTATACAAATACACTCCATCTCATCATTCCATCATAAACCTTGTCAAACTACTTTTTGCCCACGACATCTCATTTCCGGACAGTGAAACATCAAATCCGCTGCCTGTGATCCTGAGATTATCGTCCCCGCCAACCATACCAATGACAACCGCAGGCACGTCTTTTAACATCTCCAAGACAACATCCGGTTCTAAAGTCGTGAGTATTGCGCACGCATGTGATTCCGAAAACAGGATATCATCAGCGCGAAGAGCACCGCCGATTGTACCCAGGTCTACCTTTGCGCCTATTGTATCACACATCTCACACAGTGTCACAGCCAGTCCGCCAAGTGACACATCATGCGCAGCAGTGATTTTTCCGCTCCGCACAACATTGATCAGCGTATCAACGATTGTACTGGCGTTATCAGGAACTGTGGGAACATGCCCGTTTGTTCCCATATTAATGATATTGTAGTATTCAGAACCACCAGGCTCATCGCGTATCTCACCAACAAGGATAACCGTATCACCTTCATTAACAAAAGTTGCAGGTGGGCTTATAGTCACATCCTCCATAACCCCGACCATCCCTATCGATGGGGTCGGCAAAACCGCTGTATTAAACTCCCCGCTCTCATTATAAAGTGAAACATTGCCGCCCACTATGGGAATTTCCAGTTCGCGTGCGCCGTCGCCAAGTCCGAGAATTGCATGTTTGAATTGCCAGTAGATATCCGGTCTCTCAGGATTGCCAAAATTTAAGCAGTCCACTATCGCTACCCCTTGCGCGCCTTTTATTGCAAGGTTTATTGCATTCTCATAAATTGTACCTTTTGCTCCCTTGTATGGGTCAATCAAAGTATGGCGCGGGTTGCAGCCGCATGAGAGTGCAAGTCCGGTTGTACCTGAAATTCGAAGAACTCCGGCATCATCACCTGGCCTTACAACAGTCCTGACCTGTACTTCATGGTCATACTGCCTGTATATCCAATCCTTTGATGCTACATTGTGCGACGAGAGGACATCCAGCACAGCCTGTTTCAAATCCGCAGGAAGTGGTGGTTTTTCACCGATCTCATGTGGTTCCGGTTCCCTGGACGGGCGCTCAAAGGTGGGTGCTCCCTCATTTAAGAACATGATCGGAATATCCGTAACTATCTCGTTTTCAAACTCAACAGTGTAATATTGTCTTTCTGTCAATTCCCCGATCAAACTTGCATTAAGATCATACTTTTTTGCAATACCAAGCACGGCATCCACGTCACCAGGCTCAACTTCCAGCACCATACGCTCCTGCGATTCAGCGATAAGGATCTCATATGGTGTCATGTTGGTCTCGCGAAGTATCACATTATCGGCAATGATATACATACCCAGATTCCCTTTTGATGCCATCTCGGAACTTGCACCTGCAAGCCCTGCTGCACCAAGATCGCGGCATGCCTTAACATAACCTTTCCTGATAGCCTCAAGCGTGGCTTCTATCACCAGTTTCTCTGTGAACGGATCTCCTACCTGAATACTCGGGCGGTCTTCGGCTTCCGCATCCACTGAGAGATCGCGTGATGCAAATGACGCACCTCCAAGACCGTCACGCCCTGTTGTGGAGCCCATTAGTATTATCTTGTTACCCGCTTTTTGTGCGCATGCTGTTACAACATCTTCCTCGCGCGCAAGTCCTATACAAACCACATTCACAAGAGGATTGCCGCTATACGATTCATCAAAGTACGCCTCCCCGCGTACAACCGGCACGCCGATGCAGTTGCCATATCCTGCAATACCTTCAATGATGTGCTCGAATAAATAGAGGTTCTTTGGGCTATCAAGCGGTCCGAAGTACAAGGGATCCATAAGTGCAATCGGGCGCGCGCCCATTGATATTATATCGCGCACGATCCCGCCAATTCCGGTGGCTGCACCGTTATTCGGATCAACATACGAGGGGTGGTTGTGGCTTTCCATACCAATTGCAAGTACCCATCCGTTCCCGATCTTAATAATGGCTGCATCATCCCCGGGACCTATGACCACGCGGTCGCCTGTCGATGTGAAGGTTTTTAAAAGCGGTGCACTTGAGCGGTATGAACAGTGCTCGCTCCATAGATTCAAAAAACAGCCCTGTTCAACCGGATTCGGTTCTCTTCCCATTTCCTTTGTTATGATATTTAGATCATCTTCAGGTAACATTCATGCGCCTCGTGTATTGATTAAAAAAGGTATTGTCGTTGATATTACGATAAAGCACCTGTAATTAAATAAGCATTTCTTTATTGTACATAATCTGTAAATTGTCCAGTACCTGTAATAGTCTTTGAATGATACAAAAACATAATTTCAAAGACAGGGTATCGTCATTTCGTTTGTTTTTCCGAAACATAAAACAAGTGTCCCGGACAAGAAACTTTGCAAATTCAACGTCTGGTTAAATAATTTTACCAGTAGACTTTAATAGCATCGTTGATTACTCTATACATCTTATTATAATTTATTTATAATACATGATAAGATACATAATAACATCGGAGGATAAACCAAAAAATGAGTTCAGAAATGTGCCACGTCTGCGGATTACCATCAGAATTGTGCATCTGTGAAGAAGTGGCAAAAGAGCAACAGCGAATTATTGTTAAAGTGAACAGAAGAAGATACGGAAAGGAAGTTACGGTTGTTGACGGGTTCGATGCCCACGAGATTGACCTTCATGAACTGTCTACCTATCTAAAATCAAAATTTGCATGCGGCGGTACTGTAAAAGGCAATACTGTTGAATTGCAGGGTAATCATCTTTCACGTATGAAAGATGTGCTTGTTGCAAAAGGATTCTCTCCGGATCAAATTAAGGACTAAAACTATCTCAGGTTTTAAACGTTTAAACTTTTAAAAAATCAACAATTTTTGACATTGGTGTGCACAACCGGATTCTTGTTCCATATTTTTTTGATGGGCATATTCATGTAATGAGAATTTCCTATTTATCGAAGATTAGCTAAACATAGGCTATAATATGAAACGAATATATATGGATCATGGTGCCACTACTCCGGTTGACCCACTGGTAGTTGATGCCATGTTACCCTATTTTACGGATAAGTTTGGCAATGCATCCAGCCTGCACTCATTCGGGCAGGAAGCAGCCAATGTACTTGAGCAATCCCGCAAAAAGGTTGCGGACTTAATCGGTGCAAAACCCGAAGAGATCATATTCACATCAGGCGGGACTGAATCCGACAATCTTGCGATCAAAGGTACAGCATTCGGCAATTCAGGGAAGGGCAAACATATTATCACATCAGCCATCGAGCATCCGGCAGTGCTCAATACGTGTGCATATCTTGAAAATGAAGGATTTGAGGTCACATACGTTGCAGTGGACAATGATGGGATCATTGACATGGAAGAACTTGAAAGATCAATCCGTGATGACACGATACTGATCTCTGTCATGCATGCAAACAATGAGATCGGTACAATACAACCTATTTCGGATATCAGCAATCTTGCAAGGGAAAATGGTATATATCTCCACACAGACGCTGTGCAGTCCATTGGAAAGATCGCAGTCAATGTGGATAAACTCGGCGTTGACCTGTTGTCAATGTCATCCCACAAGATTTACGGACCAAAGGGTGTGGGTGCTTTGTACGTAAGAAAAGGCACAACTTTACAGGCGCTTGCACACGGTGGAGGTCATGAACGCCACATGAGGGCAGGTACTGAGAACATATCGGGAATTGTCGGGTTTGCAAAAGCCATGGTTCTTGCAGGTGAGCGTATTATTGATGATGCAAAACATATGGCACATCTTCGGGATCTGCTGATCAAAAAAGTTATGGATTCTATCGATGATGCATACCTGGTCGGGCATCCCACAAAACGGCTTCCGAACAATGTCAATATAAGGTTTAGTTTCATAGAAGGTGAATCAATGCTCCTGTTCCTTGACATGAAAGGTATTGCAATATCAACGGGATCGGCGTGTTCATCGAAATCGCTTGAACCTTCGCATGTTTTGACAGCAATCGGGCTGAAACCAGAAGATTCACACGGTTCGCTTAGGATCACACTGGGAAGGGGCAATACACAAAAAGAAGTGGATTATTTAACAGGGGCGCTGGTAGAAATAGTAGAACGCCTGCGGGCAATTTCGCCAATTACAGGAAAAAAGTAATCATTTACGGATGGGTACTCCAAAAGTACATGATTCTATTAATTTATAATATAGTATGCACAATAAAAACTCAATTAACCGTAAAATGATTATATTTAATAACCAAGTTGAATTATCCAAACTGGTCGCAGGCAGGTAAAAATGTACAATGAAAAAGTTATGGATCATTTCTCAAACCCACGTAACGTCGGGGAAATCGAGGATGCGGATGGTGTAGGAGAAGTTGGAAATCCTACCTGTGGAGATACGATGAATATTTATATCAAAGTTGAGGATGGCGTTCTCACAGATGTGAAATTCAAGACATTTGGCTGCGGCGCGGCAATTGCTACATCCAGTATGATCACAGAGATCGCAATAGGAAAAACGATCGAAGAGGCACTTGAGATAACACGTAATGATGTTGCAGAGGAGTTGGGCGGACTTCCACAGGTTAAAATGCACTGTTCAAACCTTGCGTCTGATGGGCTTCATGCTGCAATTGAAGATTACCGGAAGAAGCAAAACATTAAAAAGTAAGCAGCGTTAATTTATACCAAAGTGATAAGATAGTATGTCAGGTATTGGTTCTTTACCGTAAATTGTCGAGAAAACTTTGTTGCTATTGGATTTAATCGCACCAATGATCCAATATTATTTACTACGAGAATATCTTCGCTAGCACCCTGATTAATCCGGAATACATGTTTCTAAATCATACCAAAGATATGAAATACATAAAATTTAAAAATGGAGATTTTTCATGAAACCCCCCTGTGAAATAATGGTACAAAAAATTCTGCCTGCGATTAGGGCAGAACTTGCGCGAGTTTTGATGGTTGAACACAATTGTACACAGCAAAAAGTTGCAGATATTCTTGGACTTTCAAGAGCTGCAGTATCACAGTACGTTAGTGAAAAACGAGGGGCAGAAATTGGTTTTTCAGATGAGACAAAAGAAGTTATTAAAAATTTTGCAGCAGAACTGCTTGGTGATCTTTCTACAAAGGAAAAGGTTCGGGGCATGTGTAATGCATGCAAATTTGTCCGGAAATCCGGATGGTTGTATAAAAGTGATCCGGGTGTGGAATACTGTGCTATTTGCGGGGACGACGAGTAATATTGAAACAAAATCTCTGTGTCAAATGTAAGGGAAAAGGGCTATGTGGCCGTCCGATGTGCCCCATTCTTAAGAGGTTCAGGACAATTGAACTGATCTCTTCTAATATTAATGATAATATTAACAGTAATGTTAACAGCAATGTTAACAGCAATGTTAAGTCTAAATCCGGTGATTCTATTTTCGGGGCATCCCCTCCATCTGTTTTTGTAGGAAGGTATGGATACCCATCCATATCTGCCGGCCCGATGATACCGCCATATGTAAGCGGCAATGATGCCATGGCCCTTGAAGATCCGCAAGAGTGGCTCAAGATGGAAATTGGGGATATCATCACTTCCCGCTCGCAACTTGTCAGGGCAAATACTAAAGTGAAGGTAACAGATGCTAATTCTCATGACAATCCCCTTCTTTTAAAATCACAGGAACTTGCCCTGTCAAAAAAACCGGTTGATACAGAGGCGTGGTTTAGCAAACCGATAAAAAGTGAACTCAAATTCGACGGTGTACTGGCACCTATTGGACCATCGGGTACGTTGAAGAATTTTGAGATAGCAGAGAACCCGAAAGTCCCGAAAAAGGTTGATTACCTTGTATATGATACTGATGCACTGGCAAAGGATGTTGTTTTAGAACTGCACAATGGCAATGTTCAAAATGAGCACATAACACGATTACTCTCAATTGGGTTATTGGGCAAAGTGCGCCGTTTGGTCCCGACACGCTGGTCTATCACAGCAGTAGACGATATGACAGGTAAGAATTATTTGCATGCTATCAGGGATTACCGGCAGATTGGAGATATCACACTGTTTAATGGTGAGAGTTTCGGGAACCATTTTGAAATTCTTTTTGTTCCGCGCAGTTTTTCGTATGAACTTATCGAATCATGGCTACCACGTACGGTTTGGTCAGGAAACGCGGCATGGATTGGTTCGGATCATGAAGTGATTGGTGGAAAGAAGAGGTACTCTTCCCTTGCAGGCGGATACTATGCAGCACGTCTAGGCGCGCTTGAATACCTTGGCAGAATACGAAGACAGGCATCGGTTTTCATGGTGCGCGAGATCAGACCGGATTACTGGGCACCGCTCGGGGTCTGGGTTGTTCGTGAAGCAGCACGGCAGGCACTTAAGAATACGCCGCAGAAATTTGATTCTATTGAACTGGCACTTGCAGATATGTCCGGGCGCCTGCGCACACCGTATGCAGACTGGATGGAAAAGGCGGAGATGCTATCGAACATTCGATGCCAGCGGACGCTTGATTCATTCTTTTAGTCCTATCTGTATATTTAGTTGTCAAGAATATGATCATTTTTTGTAGTGTATAATTTATATTTTATAGTATATATTTTTCCGATCATTATTATTATTATTATTATTATTATTATTATTATTATCATTTAATCTTAACAATTATACCCCACAGCAGAGCTGCGGGG
>JBQVMC010000092.1:0-7656 GCA_052361145.1 Methanosarcinaceae archaeon | reverse complement strand
GCCTTTTATAAAATCCTTACGGATTAAATCCAGCACCAGGAAATAATTCTGGAGAAAAGTTGAACTTAGAGTAGTATCATGTAAATTTTATAACTTGGTGTAAATATACTGGTTAAGCTGTTAAGGAATTGAAACCGAGAGTACTCTCATAGAGTACTCTCGATTTAAATTTCGTAACAAAAGTTACGAAACAGAAATATGTGTAATAATGATGAGCGCGCGGGCGGATGTTTCATCGAAAAGCGTTGAATTTTTTGGCACAATTTTAGGTTAGGGGCATTAAAATGCGGAAAAATCAGGGGCGGGCGTACCTTTCCTATCTTACTATTTAACAAGTAATTAGGTAATTAGGAGATATTCGGTTTTGGAGCAACACTAAATAGCGATTTCATTCTGCCAGGCAGTACAAAGTTCCTTGAAATTGATGTCGGTTGTATTAGCCCAGGCATCGAGATGCTGACAGACAGCGGCCAGCGCATACCTTACAAACCAGTGTTCCCGGCTTCGGACGCGGGCCTGTGCGACTCTGAAATCGTTTTTCTTTCTTTTGTTCGAGCGCTCAGCCGATGATCTTTGGTCATACCTGGTTATCCATTCATCAGAGCCCCTGGGAGTTTTGGTGAACAGCCTCAGATTGTCTTTGTGGCTGGTGTAAACGACTCTACCATATTCAGAGTCGGTACAGTAATTATTGTTTTTACAAGCATCGGTTTCCGAAAAATTTTTCGATGCCTTGAGCGGGCATCTGAATTTTAATCTCATTCGATCGTAGCAACACCCGCAGTAAACCATCTCTGTATTGGCCGGGCAGACGGGGATACCTTGTTCATTAATGAGGCACTTTTTGTAGGTTAACTTACCTGTATTTCTTTGATTTAAGGGGATAAATGGCTCACAATCAAATTTTTCCATCAACTTATAGAAGGCCATATTATCGTGAGCGCCATCGGCCAAAAATTTGGCGATATGATAATTTTCAGGTAGCGATTTATTAGCCAGGTCAAAACTAATCGGCGCTGAGACGCTATCATGCCTGTTGGCTTGAGTCTGGATAAAAAAAAGTGGTAAGTCGAATTTACCGTTAGCGACCGTTAGGTCATAAAAAGAGTATCCATAGACCCAACATTCGCGATAGCTATCCCAGCCCCAGGTGGCATATAAGTCGGTGAACTTACGGGCACAATCACAGCGATTGAAAACTTTTTTGCCGTTTTCAACCACAAATTTATTACAATCACAGACTTTTGTCCCATAAGGAGACGAACCGGTTTTAATATGAGTTCCATCGCCGGCTATAATGAGATTTTCGACATCGCCCAAAAGTCCCATTTGAGCCGACTTCTCGACGATACAATGGATAAAGAATTGATAAATCAGTTTATATTGTCCTCCATCGTTAGGTTGATTGATATTTCTGAGAATTCGCTGAACAACTCTATCGACAATCTCCGGATGTTTTGGGGGTAATTTTTCATTTTTTTTCAATTTTTTAGCAGGTTTGCGTTTGAATTTTTTACGACGGTTCCTTCTTTGGCGTTTCAATTGTTTATCGGCCAGTGAGAGTCGGTCAATAAAGTCATAAAAGGTTCCCACGCCGGGGGTATCATCCGGATCGAATCCGGATAAAATGGCATAGACTTTTGAGTCTTTCAGTTTTTCAACCCAGGCGGTGATGCTGGTTTCTTTGACCATCGTCATCAGCAGAAGCGAGCGTAATAAGGGTACCGGGTCTGTTGGTATGTGGTGAGGATTGTTGTAAGTGGGTTGCAGAAGGATTCTGAGATAATCCAAATCGAGTAGAAAGAGGCGTGAAATAAACGGTGCGAATCTTAAAATGGAGCGAATTTCATTATTTTTGAACAGTTCGCAGAGTCGTAATTTCACAAAGTTTTTAAATTTTTCATGGGTCATAAAATTTTTAAATTTCATCTCACTATTTTCCATATAAGTTATTGTTTTCAATACAGTTAACACAAAAAAATTTATGTTACTTTTTTGTAAAAAACAAGAAAAAAATGAGATGTTTCAAAAAAATAATATATTATGTAAAAGACTTTGGTAGGGCCGAGTATGAAAATTTAAAAGATGTGTTTGCCGGCGCTTGCGGCGCACCGCAGGCGACGAATTGGAGGAAATGGGGGAGAAACACTAAGGATGTAAATTTGTTTAACATCTTAATTTATATTTAATTATGTTGTTAACTTTTTGTAACCGAGAGTACTCAGTTATAAAAAGGAGAATTACAATGTTAATTATGAAAATTAAATTTTTCGTTTTATTAATTTTTGTATTCATAGTATTATTTTCTAATTCAGCTTTATTGAAAGAATCAAAAAATGTTTTAGTATTTACACTAAGTCATAATGAAATAGATATCACACAAAAAGAAGATAACTTAGTAATTAAGCAAGAAGATGCTGCATTATATATTCTCATGGCGCAAGATGGCGATAGTGTTAAAATTAAAGTTTACAAAGATTCTAATATTAATAATATTTTTGAACAATCAGATTCGATGGTAGTAAGTATTACAATCAGAGACGATTCTACGGGAGATGAATATTTAGATCAACCGAGAATTATTAAATATTTAATAAGTTCTTTAGTTCAGAAATATTTAGATAATGGTCTATATTTTTTTACTTCTGATAATTTTAACAAGTATGATAAACTAAAAATAAATGTTTGTGAAAATTCATTTACCGAAATTATTAGTCAAACGAGTCCATTACTTATGCCTAATGGTTTTGGCTTATTTCAAGTGCCTAGAAGAGTTAGTATTTATGAATTGAATCGAGTTGAAAAAGCAAAGGCTTTAGGTCAGTCTGGTCGAAAAAATGATATTCAACTACTTTTTATGATGTTGGATGATGAATCTGTATATGTACAGGAAAAAGTTATTGATATTATAAGCCAACTTAAAAATGATACCGTTATAATTTTTTTATATAATTTTTTGAATGATAGAAATCATGAACGAAGAACTATAGCAATTGAGATACTTAATAAGATGAATAATCCAAGAATTGTAGACTTATATATTTTTGCATTAAAAGACAGTATCGCAGATATTCGACTATCAGCTATCAAGGCTTTAAGAAAAATATGGGATCCAAAAGCTGTTCCTCCATTAATCAATTTACTAAATGATAAAAATATCGAAGTACGCAAATCTGTAATAGAAGCACTTGGATATTTTGGCGATAAAAGAGCTACTGAGCCATTGATATTATCACTAAATGACCAGTCGCAAGATATTCAACTTTCAACAATTAGAGCATTAAGTTATTTATGTGATCTTAGTTCTATTGAATCATTGCTAAATCTAATGGAAAAAAGCACACAATCATTTAAAGTTGAAATAGCAAATGCGCTTGACAGTATAATTTTAAATAATAAATAGGTTGTATAATAGCAAATAAAGCGGTGTTTCTAATCAGTCGTGTTCAGTGGTTCTAATCAAGTTTTTTAAAAGTCTAATAGTCTGTGCGTTTTAGCTTTTCGGCAAGTGATCGCCAGCGTTATGCCGTATAAAGATAAATAAAATAAGACGATCGAGAGGAGTATTACAATGCTTGAAATTGCCATAATGATAATAGTAATATTTTGGTTTGCAGATACAGCTAATAAAAACGATAAGAGTGCTATTCTTTGGGGATTCATTGCAGCTTTAAGTTTTTATGGTACAGTATTAATATTTGGGAGATTAATTTTTCCTCTTTTAGTAAAAGGAAGTGTTACTTATAAAAATATAAATAACTATAACGCATTAGGAATTGTACTTAATATGATTATTGGTTCATGTTGTCTCCTCTTTGCGCGATGGATTCTTATGAGAAGTATAAAAAAAGATAATATCAAATAAAAAAATCATTTTTTTATAGTTTTAATGAACTAATTATTTTTTAGTTGTTATTTGACAATAATAATAAAAAATTTTTTTAATTCCTCATTATATACCAGATATACCAGCGCGGCAAGCCGCAACTGAATAATTTTGCAACGAAATAGCACAGCAACGGAAAAAGAATAAAAACTTTTGCAAAAAAAACGAAGGTTTAACTCTCAACAGACTAGCGCAGCAAGCTGCAACGGAAAAAAAGTATTAGCGATGCGTTCTTTTAAGTTTTGATTAAATTCGTAAGTCCAGTGCAAACAAACCCTTCAGCAGGTGAAACTAATCGTTATGCCGTACAAAGATAAATAAAATAAGAGGATCGGGAGATATAAATAGAACGCAGAGCCAAAGATTAATCTGTGGGTCAAGTAAAGGTTGGATAAGGAAATGCGCAAGGCTATCGGGCTTACTTTTTTCTTCATAATTCATATTTGGAAGGTCACGTTCTTTTTACACAATTAAGATCATCGGTCATCGAAGGAAGCCCGAAAGCCTTGCTCGGGATGTTGGTATCGGAAAGGTTGAAGGGGTTGTAGCTCCGTGCAAAGACCGCCGTCCAGCACCTTGCCCTTTGTGTTCTGAAATATTTAGCGGTATCGGGCAAAGTGCTGGCCGGCTCAGTGGTAAGCAGATAAGTTATTGTTCGCATTAAGGTTGACGGCATAACAATTGGCTGCACCTGACGCCCTTTTTGTGCCGCTTTTTTCGGGCTTCTGAGGTATAGGATAATTATTTGATTTCTATTAAGTTATGAGGTTGGGGTCGGGCGCAGGTGAGCCAAAGCGTTATGCCATATAAAGATATATAAAATAAGAGGATCGAGACATCATTAAACGGCCTAAACGGCGAAACGGCAGAAAAACGGAAACGAAGAAAAGATAAAATAATCAAAAAAATATTGAGGTGGTGACCGGGATATTATTAAACGGCTAAACGGCAAAACGACAAACGGCAGAACGGCTAAACCTAAGTTATGCCGTATAAATATAAATAAAATAAGAGGATCGAGAGATATAAAGAGGACGCAGAGCCACTACTTTCATCACCCATCCAAATTCAATAAAAAGGTGGCTACGGTGTGAATCGACACTGTATTGAGCTAAGTCGTTCTTGTACAGAACAAACAAACGATGTAAAATCTACCTGTGCGCTGCCGAAAGCGTTCAGAAATCGCATCTCGAACTCTTATGGGGTATGCAGCCAGGGTTGTTCCGTGAGGGGCAGCGACGAAGTGGCCAGGGTGCGATACTTCGAGGGGAATCACGATTCGGCCTTCCGGATACAGCGCTAACCTCCCGTAGATGGTGAAGCGTAGGGAGTCCCTTGACTCTCCCCCAGACCGGATGACTCGGTTACCGGCCGGGGTAAGGTGGGTGGGTGGTGGTTTCACTTGGAGAAAATGGCTTGATGCGGTACCGATGAATCTCCCACGCTGTCCGCTCTGAGGATTGTAGCCAGCAGTTCCTTTGCGGTAGGAGGTGATATAAGGCAACGAAAGTCACTTCTCATGCAGTGGTGTATATCCGTCTCTTGAGTGGGTATATTTTAGGGAAATCAGCGAGTCTAAAGTAAGTCTTTCCTGTTGGTCATTTCCAACAGGAAAGTACCGAAAGGATTCCCCAATAGCAGTGCAGCTTTTCACTAAAGGATAACCAAAGTTTAAAACGAGGTAAGTCTGGTAAGTTAGTCTCTTTCTGGCCTCCAACATAATCGAGGTTCCCTCCTTTTCGGGAAACAGGAGAGTTCGCTAAAAACACCGGCTTGCTTAACGGACGATGGATTATACCGGCCGGAGAAGCTGTCGAACTAACATAAGTTACAGGAGTCACTGTTTTTGAAGGTGCTTAAAGTACATTCACTAACTGGTCGGATTACCGAAAGTCTGATGCACAAGGCATTCAAGGCGGTTAAGAAGAATCGAGGGGCTGCGGGTATCGATAAGGTATCCATCAAGATGTTTGAGCAGAACCTCGAGGAAAATCTGATGGCTTTGATGAAACGGATGAAGGATGGGACGTATATGCCTTATCCGCTCAGGAGAGAATATATCCCGAAAGATAAAACCCAACTCAGACCGCTGGGAATACCGGCTGTCTGCGATAGGGTTGCCCAGGAAGTCATCAGACGGTTGATTGAACCTTATTTTGAACCATGTTTTTCTAAGTGGTCTTATGGATTCAGACCAAATCGGAATTGTCATCAGGCCATACGCCGGATTATTGAACTGCGCAAGCAGGGATATGCCTGTGTATTGGATGCGGATATAAAGGCTTTCTTTGATAATATTCCGCATGAATTAATTATGAAACTGGTGGCGGCGAAAATTGCTGATGGAAATATTCTGAGTATTATCTCGAAGTTTCTCAAATCCGGTGTCATGGAGGCCGGTGTATTCATGAAGACGTTAAAGGGTACACCGCAAGGCGGGGTGATTTCTCCCCTGCTGGCTAACATTGTGTTGGACGTTTTGGATAAGAAACTGGCCGTTTATGGGTATGCCTTTGTCAGGTATGCCGACGATTTTCTTGTCCTTGCCAAGTCCGCAGCGGAAATTGAAAAGGTGTATGATTTAGTTCGTACCGTAATTGAGGATGAACTTGGATTGGAACTCTCGAAAGAGAAGACCAAAATCACTTCCTTTATAAAAGAATTTGACTTTCTGGGTTTTCATTTCTCACGTTGCGGAATTACCATTCGAACGAAATCTGTCGAGAAAATGAAGGATAAGATACGGGATATGACCATTCGCTCGCACAACTTTTCCGATGATTTGGTCGAGAAAATCAACCGGGTTACACGAGGGTATGCTAATTATTATGCAACCGATTTCAGTAAAGTGAAAATACAGTTTACCATGCTGGACGAGACGATACGTCGCCGGTTGAGAAGTATGAAAACCAAGCGTATCACGCCATATAATAACCGTAAAATTCCGATTCGGTTTTTCGAAAAGCATGGACTGTTTGCGCTTTGTAGTGCTATTTGAAGCAGGTAGACAACTTGTGAAGGTTCCTCCTTTTTATGGAGCAATGCTAAAAGAGCGGTCTGACAAACTGCTCGAAGGGGTCGCCCGGTACGAGAAAGACGTACGCCGGTAAATATGGGGAATTAACCCCATTGCGACAACAGGGAGGGGGTGGTGTAAAGCCTCCCCCTTACCTACTCTTGATCGGAGCAAAAGATTAATCTGTGGGTTACGCAAAAGTTGGATAAGGAAATGCGCAAGGCTATCGGGCTTTATTTATTTCTTCATAATTAATATTGGGAAGGCCACGTTCTTTTTACACAATTAAGTTCATCGGTCACCAAGGAAAGCCCGAAAGCCTTGCTCGGGATGTTGGTATCGGACAGGTTGAAGGGGTTGTAGTTCCGTGCAAAGACCGCCGTCCAGCACCTTGCCCTGTGTGTTCTGAAATTATTAAAGGTATCGGGCAAAGTGCTGGCCGGCTCTGGTAGTAAGTAGATAAGTTATTGTTCGCATTAAAGTTGATGGCATAACAATTGGCTGCACCTGACGCCCTTTTTGTGCCGCTTTTTCCGGGCTTCCGAGGTATAGGATAATTATTTGATTTCTATTAAGTTATGAGGTTAGGGTCGGGCGCAGGTGAGCCAAAGTGTTATGCCGTATAAATATAAGAAACATAAGAGGATCGAGAGATATAAAGAGAACGCAGAGCCACCACTTTCATCACCCATCCAAATTCAATAAAAAGGTGGCTACGGTGTGAATCGACACTGTATTGAGCTAAGTCGTTCTT
>JBQVMC010000091.1:0-7727 GCA_052361145.1 Methanosarcinaceae archaeon | reverse complement strand
CTAACATCTATGAAAGTAGTACTTATTAATAAATGTGTTGCTTTGCGTATTGACAAGTACTTGTGAAAAATGTAATGTTCAAATTTAATCGAAAAAACGATCAGTTTGTCAAGCTCCATTTTTACACTCTTTAATTCGCTTAAGACATCCTGTGGGAGACTTTTTATTATCTTCTTGAATGGTGAAAACCGCAGAGATCGCAAAGGCACTCAGAGAAAAATAAGTCCCCTCTACGGTGAATCTTTTTTGCCATGATCCGTTTATCCGGAATATATTAAAAAGTGTCGTTAAATATTTTCTCACTTTCCGCAGGTATCTACAAAAAGTCAACAATTTCTTCTGATAGCGTTTTTGTCAATTATACACTCATAAACCATTAGCACGAATCAAAAACACCGCAAATTTGTCCACAAATAACACATACTTATAAAATATAAAAACAATTTGATTTTTTAAAACGCTATCAGAAAAAATGATACGAATAATCATTTTACCTGCGGAAAGTGAGATTTCGTAATCATTTTATAATATTGCCTGCTTTTCCCCATCAAATCATAAAGTAAATCAATGACGAGCGGCGATATAGTTTCGACAGCCTAAATAAGAATAAGAATAAAAATAAGAATAAAAAGAAAATAAGAGAGCAGGAATTGCTGGCTGAATAGTTACTTCAATTCATTATCTAAGCACATGAAAGCCTCTTGCTTTTCACTCCCCACATATTTTAAGAAGTTATTGAAAACAGTAACATACACATGTTCACCTACCAATCCTATTCCTGATAAATATAATGGCACCACCGGTCACAGTAACAAATACCACTAGCGGAAGTACATACCCGATAAACACGATCAAACCATTGACAGTAGAGATGAAACCATTCACCGAACCTGATAATGCATCCCGCAAGCCCCAGGAATGTGTAATAGGTCTTGGCTCAATCACATGCACATCAATAGTCGAAAGATCAACCTGATCATCAAGATAATTTAACCTGCCGGTCAGGCTTTCTATTTCCCCACGGATGCGGCCAAGTTCCCGCTCAACATCTAAGACCTCCTCCACAGTCGTCGTCATGTTCAATATTTCTAAAAGACGCAACTCCTGCATCTCAAGATTTCCTAGTCTGGCACTAAGATCAATAAACTCCTCTGTAACATCCCTGCCACTTATGCTCTTTGATGTAACAGAACCAATCGCCCCGATCTCATCCATAACCGGAGTAAAGCCGGATTGTGGGATCCGTATCGTAACATAACCCGCTTTTCCCGTACTTCCACCATAGTAATTATTATATACCGATGATCTCGAAACAAAACCGCCAGCATTTTGTGTGATATTAATTATCTTATCCACTGCAACAGAAGCATCATCCACCTCTAAAGATAGATCGGCAGTTGTAATCACCTTTCTGGATACCGATTTCCCAACATCTCCAACTTTCTCATTCTCTTCAATCATTCCACCATACGACTCACCCATAGTTTCATCTTCATAAGTGGATGCGCTTTGACCACCACTCTTAAATCCAATATTTAAACCATAATCAGCATCATTATGGATGGCAGATGGTGTAACCAGTCTTGAACTATCACCGCCCAAACAGCCAGATGCCATTATTCCAATCATTACTATAATTAAAACAAAAATACAATACATTCGTCTCATACCAGCACACTCCATCGCTTGATCAAATGCCATTCAATTGAATGCCATTTGATATTACTCAACGAACATATAATAGATTTTGGTAAACTTCGAAACTATTCGAACTTAACCTTCTCATTACCGTGATCCTTTACCCGAATCCGGATATTATCTAAAAACTCATGTGCATGGTTTGCAAGTTCCAAAATCTCATCCCTGTCAAAAGGCAGCACACCGCGCATACTCTCACGCATAGCATTTTCAGGAAGACCTTGCTGGATAACATAAGGAACATCCGTCTTTGTTACATGCCTGGAAATCCATCTCGCGATCATAGGAATATCATTAGCACTGCCGATCAGACCCCGGATCACAGTAGTCCTTATCTCAAATTCAACATCACTTGCAGCAACAATATCCACCGTTCTTGCCACCCGCTCCACGATCTCTTCCGGCGTACCAACAACGTCATCATATTCACCGTAACCCACAACCCTGCCATAAAACTTTACATCATCCGGCGGAGCTTTTATATCAATAAACAATTTATCCACCAATCCATTAGCAATCATTTCAGCCGTATGCTCCGGATAAAAGCCATTTGTATGAATACCAACAAGCAAACCATTCATTTTGGCAAATGCAGCAAGATGCTTTAGTGCACCAAACTGCATAAAAGGCTCACCTCCTGAGAACAGTACACTGCTAATAAAAGGCTTTGACTTCCTGATATCCTTTTCAATTTCTGCCACATCGATAATATCAGGATCGGATAGGTAATCATAATTATGGCAATACGGGCACCTGAAGGGACAGGCCCTGAAAAAAATCGAGACTGACACCCTGCCGTGCCAATCAACAGTCGAGATCGGGATGGTCATCCCATAATTTACTTTCATTCAACCTTTTTAATGCTTTTACACATCTACGTCATATCAGCTGCACTATATCGCATACGATCTTCCAGTTCCTGCTTTTTTGCCGCATTCCAGCCATCCACTGCCTGAATATAGCCGGTAACCCTTGAAAGATGCTCGACATCACTAGAACCGCAGTTTGAACATACATCTTTTAATCCGGATTCAACATGATAATCATTCATGCAAACAGTCATATCCTTTGTAAATGCAAAGTACCCGACCTGCGTATTCTTTGCAATATTCATCGCAAATTCTTTCAGTCCCTTTGAATCCGGGTGCCCTTCACCCATCCAGATATGAAGGATATTTCCGCCATCTACGATCGGGAAGAATACATGCTCAACATTGATCCTGTCAATGATCGAAACATTCGCACCAGGGGGAACATGAGTTCCATTAGTATAATAGACCGGAAGATCACGTGTTTCCTTTAGTTTCCTTTTTGCACCTTCAACATCACCTTTAATAACAGATTCGGCATACCCTGTAAATTCTGCATGTAAAAGATCAGACACTGCAAACCTCTGGCATGTAGTTTCAGCAGGTGTCCTTGCAAGAGCAATCTCCATATCATACTTCTGGCTCAATTCCCGCGCATACATTTCCATTTCGGTCATTGCACGCACTGCGAGCTTGAAAGCATCTCTGGATTCGTGCATTTGTGCACCTGTATGATGCTGTACCAGCTCGTTAAGACCGACAATTCCAATAGTATACACAAGGGACTCCATGTCCACAGCAATAGTACCACGCTTGCCTGTTATCGGATCTTTTGGCTGCTGGGTCGCAAACGGCATCCTGCCACTTTTTATGATATTATCCATCCAATATCGTTTGGTCTTGAATACATCAATGGTTTGGTCCATCATGTGTTTAAGTTCTGCAAACAGTTGTTGGTCGTCTCCTTTTGCCCTATATGCAGCCCTCGGGCAATTGATTGAAACAACCTGCCACGCACCCATTGAAAAATGCATCCCGTTTTTGAAATATAATTTATCCTCAAAATGTGAATCATCTTCAGCAGTAGCAGAGAATTGGTATGCACAGCACTGGTAACATGAGATACCTTCTCCTGCACCCCGGTATGCCGGTAATTGGTTATCGAAGTATGGTGTTCCGTATTTTGCAGCGAGATCAAATGACATAGTATAGAGTTCGTCATAATTGGGAATTCCAGGGTTTGCACGGTCAAAGATCTCATCTTCCTGCATAAAGTCAGGCTCGATCGATATTTCAGGTTTCGGGAAATTGAATGGTTTACCCCAGTAATCACCTTCCATCATGACATTCATGATAGCCTTGAAACCAAGCCTGACCTCACGCTCAAACTCGCCATAGGTGCGGAGTTCAGCCTGTTCCCCATTCCAGACACGTCCTTTGTATACTATAGGCTTGTCTTTCCAGAGTTTAGGAACCCCTGGCGATAACTGTACCGATGAGAAAACAAGCTGGCCGCCGCGCGCAACCATCATCTGGGTCATTTCGTAAACAAACATCTGCATGAGCTGTTCGATGTCAGGATACTCCATTCCCTCAAAGTACGGAGCCATAAATGTAAGGAAATTATAGAATCCCTGCCCACCTGCAAAATTGGTCTGCGCGCTTCCAAGCGCCTTGACCGCATGCAGAACAGCAACCTCTGCTTTCATTGCCGGACCTGCCACACTTGCTTTTGTACCCGAACCATCAGGCATTAGTCCGTAATAAAAGAAATACCGCAAGTCCCAGTCCTGACAGAACGCACGGGTCCCGAGATACTCAAGGTCGTGAATATGAATATCACCATTGAGGTGAAGGTCAGCAAGTTTCGGAGGCAGGAGCAACAGGTATTGTTCTTTTGATATCTTATCTGCTTTTTTCTTGTGTGATGTTTCGGCATTTTCCTGCAGGTTAGCATTATCTTTTGCCTCAAATCCTGTGCCTATATCTATCCTGTAAGCATCATATACCGGGGTACCCACACGTGTCGAGATATTACGCCACTCGACATGTCCGCGCTCAAGAAGTACAATATTAACAATTTCCCGAACAAGCGGACCTGACAGGAATTTCAGGTCCATGCCGCGAATTCGTTTTTCTGTTTCTTTTGCAATATCCTTTGCCTGATCCCTTGTAATTGCCGGCTTACCGTAGAACTGCTCACTAAGTACGGTTTCCTTTATAAGTTGCTCCACAACGACATTCCGGTCCCACTCAACCATGTGCCCGTCCGTGGTGCGCACTCTGGGCATGGTAGGGATTGATTGTCCGTCAAGTGTTTTTTGTACAGCATGGTGCCCTGCCAATTGATCATTATCTCCTTTATTCATTTTACCCGCTCCTTTTGGTTTTTATAATTGTGATCATAAACTAAACTAAACTAAATTGAATTACAGTTGTAATTGTAAAATATTACCAAGTGCATCAAGGTTCACATCCTCTCCACTAAACAGGACATCATATTCCAAAAACTTATTACCGATCTGCAAAACCGGAGCTGTCAGTGTGAATACTCCATTTATCCGTAACTCGGTCAGCGACTCTGGTGTGGACATATCTGCCACATCAAAGGATACATTATTTGATTTTAATACCTTTTTCAGTTGCTCGCATTTCGGGCAAGTTTGAGTTGTGTATACTGTGATTCCAGACATAATTCGCACCTTTCAAGTTAAATAAATTGTTTTTAGGATAATAAACCACAATAAGAGGAATAGCAAGACATAATTTAATAAAAACATGCCCCGGTGCCATTGTCAACAACGTGGAAATAATCCCGGAATTGTAAATTATATAAAGTCGTTTAGAGTTAATATACCCTTCCAGTCTCATTACTGAATACTATACTTTTCAACTTATGATCAGATATGGTAACAAACATTACTGATACTTTTTTTAGTGTCACCAATTATGATAATAAGTACAAATTGCCAAAAGATGTATATCCTAATCTCCATTATAACAGGTAACTCCAGAACACGAGGTGTACAATATAAACACACAACTTTTATCCGGATGCCAGCCGCTTGACGATCTCCTGGGAGGTGGATTTGAAACAGGAGTTGTGACCCAGATATTTGGGGAGGCGGGCAGCGGAAAGACCAATGTTTGCATCCAGCTTGCTGTTGAATGCGTAAAACACGGCAAAAAGGTTATTTTCATAGACACTGAAAGCCTCTCACCTGATAGGTTCCGACAGATAGCAGGCGAGAATGCAAAAGAGATAGCGCAGCAAATAATTATTTTTGAACCCCACAATTTTGAAGAGCAATATGCTGCCGTAAAAGAGATTGAAAAATTTGCAGGTGAGAACATTGGGCTTGTAATAGTGGATTCTGCGACATCATACTACAGGTTCGAACTGGATGATGAAGATTCAAGCATCAGGACCCGTCGCGAACTTTCTAACCAGGTAGGATTATTGCACAGTCTTGCACGCAAATATAATATGATAGTGGTAATTACTAACCAGGTATACACTGATATCGGTTCAGGAACATTTAAACCAATAGGAGGGAGCGGAATCGAACACATATCAAAAACCATAGTTCAGCTTGAACGTGCAGACGATGGGTACGGCACCAGGCATGCAAAATTATGGAAACATCGCTCACGACCCGAAGGCGAGACATGTAAATTTACCATCACCAGTAATGGTATCAGGTAAAAACCAGAGCTTCGTCGCTTATTTGTGTGAGTAATATTTGCAGGGGATGAAACGGATTTTATTGGTTATTGGTTATTGGTTAAAGGTTTGATTTTGTTTGGAAGCAATCTGAATTTCTATCAAGCTGGACGATTATTACAAATTACGTTATTAGAGTGGGTTTTAAAATGATAGTGCATTGTAAAACCTACACAAGTTAACGTTGTTACGGCATACCCAACTACAACAGGGCTGCAGGGTATAGTAATAAAAATAAAGAGCATGTTGTTATGAAAAACAAAAAATTGCCCGTTGAAGTCATCAGAAGCCATAAGCGTAAAAAGACCGTGCAGGCTAAATTAATGGATGGTAAACTGCGCATCTATCTTCCGGCAGGGCTGAGTAAAAAGAGAGAGTCAGAACTTATTGAAAAGATGAGGGCAAGGATTGAGAAAAAACGCCTGGAGAGAGAACTCAATGATGACGATTACCTTAAGACGCGCTTTAATGAGTTCAATAAAAGATTCTTTAAAGGGGAATTGCAGATATCATCCATCAAGTTTGTGACGAATCACAACGCATGCAATGGCAGTTGTACGCCTGCAAAAGGCACGATCAGGATATCTCACAGGCTGGCAAACATGCCAAAATGGGTGCTGGACTATCTCATCATGCACGAGATGGCGCACTTGCTACATCCTGATCATTCCAAAAGGTTCTGGGATAAGGTCAATGAGTACAGGTATACGGAACGTGCGAGAGGATTTTTGATTTGTAAGGGGATGGAAAAGATAGATTGAGCCTGTAGTTTGTGTCAGGTATATTTTTAGACGATTTTAAAGTTTGTATATAAAAATTCATATTTGTATTTGTATTCATATTCAAACTTGACTTTCAAAGATCTGCCAAAAACCAGAAGCAACCGCCACAATTACCCTAGTCCCTATCAAAAACAAATCTTTCCGCTATCGATTTCCCATGTACGCTCCCATATCCAGCTGAGAGAATAATCTGGCCTGTTTTGAATTCATCTCTTCAACCAACAATTTGATCTTGTTATTCGTTTTCTCCTTTACAAGAGCAAGGCGAATTCCCTCCAGCTCTTCCACAAGCCGTCTTGGGCTCAGGTGAAAATATTTGCATTTCCATGCCAAATATCTATAGAAAAGCATTCCTGTAATGCACAGAAAAATGTGTGCTCTAATATTAAAATCCTTGTGATGATTAACAGATCCCATCGGAACTAGAAGATGATCGTTTAGCATCTTGAAAGCATCTTCCACAAGGTACTTCTGGTTGTATGTCTTTGCAATCTTCTTAGATTGCCACATATGCATATCAGTAAAAATAATCGTCTTTCCAAAACCCGCATAGCGTTTCTTTTCCACATCTTCCTTGATCCATATTTTCAAACTCGGTTTTTTCTTTCCTTTTGGTATTTTGCCAACTTCATGGCCTTGTCAACGGCGGTGTAAAAATACACCATTGTGGCGGTTTAAAAATACACCACCCATTTATATAGTTGTCCTTACATT
>JBQVMC010000090.1:0-7933 GCA_052361145.1 Methanosarcinaceae archaeon | reverse complement strand
TTTATGCAAAACACCATATGATATCGAATTTTATAAACAGAATGACCTGCATGTTTTAACTCTAACATACATGTTAACATATACTCACGCTTAAAAAAGTCCACACTATGGTTTGTCCCAACCGCAGCAGAGCTGCGGGGTATAATAATTAATCATATATACATACACACATACTCACAATATTTCAAATGCGCTGCCTGCGGAGATTGAATTACATTTTGCCTTAGATTCGGATTAATCAATCTAATTTACAAAGCGATACAAATACGTTTTATTTACGCTTGTCCGGCATCTTTTAGTTTCCCTATAAACTCATCATTCTTCACTACATTAAGATCTATTCCCATATCCTCAGGCGAGAAACCAAATGCAAGTCCAAGTAACTGCATGTAGTGCAAAACAGGAATATTGTACTTAAACCCGAATTTTTCCTCTACCTCTGCCTGTCCCCCGTCAAATTGTAAATGACAGAACGGGCATGCATTTATAATACAATCCACATTTGCATCCTGTATCAGGGAAAGTTTGTGGTTTACCATCTCAAGCGATTTTTCAAAAATCGCCGATCGTACACCACCGCCTGCGCCACAACACGCCATCTTGTCAGGATAATCGACACTTGCAGCACCTGTAGCTTCAACAAGTTCATCAAAAAAGGTAGGTCTCTCTACACTTCCATGTTGCCTGTCGGCTGAAGGTTTTACAAGATGGCATCCGTAGTGCAATGCAACCCTGAGATTTAACGGGTTAACTACCATCTCTTTGATCTTTTCCGGTCCGAACTGCTCATACAGGAATTCCACAATGTGCCGGATATTTACACTACCCTTGTATTCCATATCGATCATTGAAAGATGGGAATTTGTACTATTTTTAAGTTCTGCGTTCTCTTTAAGTTCATGATTTGCATCAGAAAGGGAACCATAACACCCATTGCATAACGTCAACACATCGCGTTCCATATTTTCAGAAAGTACAATGTTGCGGCTCGCAAGCGCAAGCCATGTTGGTTTATCAAATGACCTGAACACACCTGGCGCGGGGCAGCACGAAGCACCAGGCAAGCCAGAACAATCGATATCCAATTTTTCCAGACACAGGTTTGTAGCCTTTTCTATTCCAGGATAACGATTCGGAATGATACAACCTAAAAAGAGTGACATCTTTGTCATTGTAAGAATCTCCTCACAAAAATTACTCACGTACCAGTTTATCGAATTCACATGATCTTAGCAAAGTCTTTACATCTTCCAGTGAATCCGGGTACTTGTGAACCGTCTCCGGAAGTGATTCCAATCCGAGTTTCTCCCGCATTTTTTTAATTTCATCATTGATTGGCACCGCATGACCATATTCCAGCACAAATCGGCTAACATCGCGATGTTCAGGCAACATGATTCCTTCATGTACAGCAATTGTCCGAATGGCCAGTATGACATCAACGATCTTAATCCCGCGCGGACAGCGTTCCTGGCAATTGTAACAGGTAACACACATCCACAGGTCATCATCGTGCAGCACATCCCTGCCCTTGCGTGCTTTTTTGATAATTCTTCGCGTATTCAGGCTTGTGTAACGACCAGAAGGGCAACTACCACTGCAAGTTCCGCATTGTATGCAGGTAAGCACATCCAGTCTCTCTTCCTGTAAATTTGTTAATACACCTGTTTCACTCATTGGTGTTCACTACCGCGATTATTTTTGTTTTTTTTGAAAATTGATCAAGCCCAATCGATCCAGATAGTTTGAACAGTGGTTAAACAGTGTTCAAATACCTCCTGATCTCCCAGTCATGTACCTGAATCCTATATGCATCCCATTCGGCTTTTGCAAGCCTTATGATATTATCATGTACATGAGAGCCAAGTGCCTCTTTTAGCATCTCGTTTGTTGAGAGGTGGTAGGTAGCATCCTTTAAAGTATTTGGCAGGCTTCCAATTTCCATCTCGTCCCTTTCCACTCTGGTCAGGTTAAATATATTCACATCGACCGGATCTCCTGGATCGATCTTGTTTTTTATCCCATCCATTCCAGCTGCTAACACTGCTGCAAAAGTCAGGTACGGATTGCATGATGGATCAGGGCTTCGAAGTTCTACGCGGGTACTATTACCACGGGCTGCGGGTATGCGGATCAAGGAACTCCTATTTGCCCCCGACCATGCGATATGTACCGGTGCCTCGTAACCCGGCACAAGTCTCTTGTAAGAATTTACAAGAGGGTTTGATATCGCAGTTATTGATTTGATGTGTTTGAGCAAACCGCCAATGAAATGGCGTGTCGTATTACTTATTTGCATGTCACTTTCAGGATCGTAAAATGCATTTTCACCCGAGCCTATTTTTGAGAGGGACAGGTTAACGTGCATACCTGAGCCGCTTTCACCAAATATCGGTTTTGGCATAAATGTTGCATGAAGACCATTAAGTTTTGCAATGGTTCGGGTTACATACCTGAATGTCATTACATTATCCGCAGTCGTGAGGGCATCCCCATACTTAAAATCGATCTCGTGCTGTCCGAATGCAACCTCGTGATGCGATGCTTCAATGTCAAAGCCCAGGCTTGTAAGTGTAAGTACGATATCACGACGAATATCTTCTGCAAGATCAGCAGGTGCAAATTCAAAGTACCTGCCAAAGTCGTGTGGAATTGTTGTTGCTTTACCGTCCTCGATTTCAAATAAAAAGAATTCCAGTTCGGGTCCTACATTGAGTGAAAATCCCATCTCTCCTGCGGTTTTTAGAACCTTTTTAAGCACGTATCTAGGATCACCCTTAAATGGTTTGCCATTAGTGGTGTACACATCGCATATGATTCGCGCAACGACTCCCTTTTCTTTGTTCCACGGTAAAATTGCAAACGATGAAACATCGGGTTTTAACACCATGTCCGATTCGTCAATCCTGACAAAACCCTCTATAGATGAACCATCAAATGATATGCCGGTGTCCAGTGCTTTTTCAATCTGTGTAACCGGTATTTCAACATCTTTCACAACACCCTGTATGTCTGTGAACTGCAACCGGATAAATTTCACATTATGTTCTTCGATCGATTTGAGTGCATCTTCTTTTGTGTTGATCTTCATTAAATCGCCTGTATAAATTACGAATAATTATGTCGCTGGTAATTATGTCGCTTTTAGATATATCATGTTTATGGTAATGTTCCCGGGTCTTTTAATTGTTGTTTTGCCAGATAGTATATTAATCAGTAATGTTAACCCGTAAGTTGTAGAAAAATTGAAAATTGGTGTCAACGGAAGTAAAAGCCTGAAAAATACGGGAAGACGGATTGTAATATTTGATAGTTTTATGGTTCTTACCCCTGTCCTATTATAAAAATCGAACCAAAACAAAAAATACGCCGAGGATGAGATTCGAACTCATGGGGCGCGTAAGCACCACTGGTTTTCAAGACCAGCGCCGTAGACCGCTTGGCTACCTCGGCATATGGGACGATGGCTAAATAACGTATTGTAGTATAACCTTTTTGCTCAAAAACCCGTTATAAACTAAAAAGTGATGAGAAGAGAATTACTCTTCGTCTGATGTGGTATCTTCTGATCCTTCGCCTTCAGTTGCCGCATCGTTTGTCGGATGTTCCGAATACTTCTCAACATACTGAACTTCCTTAACTTCAGTATTTTTAAGTATTTCATCTGCTATCCTGCTTTTTGACATCAACCATCTCTGGTTGTATGAAAGTGCAACGGGTGTGAAAATCGTAGCAATGCCGTTATTGACATATACATCCAGATCTTTCAAACCCGTGTAAAGTGCAAAAAGTCCTTTTATTTTTTCAATATCGTCTTCAAGTATTTTTTCGATCGTATAACTGTATGTTACATTCTTTCCGGCAAGTGGATGATTCATATCAACACGAACCTTGCGCCCGATGACTTTTATAACAACGCCATTTTTACCACTGATCTCTACATTCATACCCTCATATGCCTTGCGATCCTTAAACTTTGTAATGGAAATCGATTCCACTAATTTCAGGTCGTGCTTTCCGAATCCTTTTTCCGGTGGGATTTCAACCTTTCCGGAATAGCCTAATTCTTTCCCGACAAAATCCTCATCAAGACCAACAATTGAATGCCCCGCACCTACGATTACAACATCGCCACCATACAAACCACGGTTATTAAAGCACTCATTTTTTTTTGCAAGTTCTTCGTATGTAGTATCAAACACATTTTCACCGTCATATGTGCCGGTATATGATACTTTAATGAAATCTCCATTCTCTATTGCCAAATTCATCAACTCTCATCATTATATTTTTATTACTTTTAGTATTAATTTCCAGAATAAGGTGTATCACCGCTATACTCATGCGCCCTTAATAACTTTTTGGCATTTTTCATTGTATGCAGAATATAAAACATCATAATCGTTCCGGATTATAGAAATCTTGCAGGAAGCATCTGGTTCAAAAGCAGGTCACCATAGGTTTCCCGTTTCCTGGTAATGTCCACCTCGCCTTTGTTTACAAGCACTTCAGCACACCGAACCCTGCCATTGTACTGGGAACTCATCGAAAAACCATAGGCACCTGCATCAAGGATCGCAATAATGTCACCCTTTTTAACCTCTGGCAATTCGCGGTCATGTGCAAGGATGTCGCCGGTCTCACATATCGGACCTGCAATACTGTAAATATCCTTTGCAGGCGCATTAGCCTTGTTCGCAACCACGACATACTGATATGAATCATACATTGCAGGTCGGATCATAAGGTTGAATCCTGCATCCACGCCTACGAATTTCTTTTCTGCTTTTTTCATCGTATTAACAGTCGTAAGAAGCACCGTTGAATCAGCCACAATATATCGGCCAGGTTCAAGTATCAATTTCGGACCAATGCCTTCTGCCATGCAACGCTCGTTGAATATAGGAAGGATCAGATCCGCAAGATCCTGCGGGGTCGGCACTTTAATACCTTTTTCATAAGGAATGCCAAGTCCGGAACCAACATCAACGAATTCAAGTTTTGCACCAAGACGTGAAACCTGCTCAACAAGATCCATCATTTTTGTCATTGCTTCGGCAAACGGTGTGATATCAAGTATCTGGGAACCGATATGACAATGGATTCCGACCGGATTGACACCGGGCAGATCAAGCGCTTCTTTATATGCACGAACAACTTCATCATGCGGCACACCAAATTTGGATGTCCGAAGACCGGTAGATATTTTAGGATGTGTGTCAGGTGACACATCCGGGTTTACCCGAAATGAAATGTCTACAACCGCACCTTCGTTCTTTGCAATTGTAGAGAGTGTCCTAAGTTCATCAAGTGAATCAAGTGACACCCTAACACCTGTCTTGACAGCCATCAAAAGTTCGCTGTCAGATTTGGAGTTTCCATTGAATAGTACTTTTTCTTTTGGAATACCTGCAAGCAATGCCATATACAGTTCACCGTCTGAGAACACATCTGCACCGGCACCTTCATCTGCCATTATCTTAAGAATCGTAAAATTTGCATTTGCCTTTGCAGCATAGTACAGGTCAGCATCTGGAAACGCATCACTGTAGCATCTGAAATTTACACGCAAGCGTTCTTCATTTGTGACATATAATGGTGAACCGTATTTTTCAATAAGTTCTACCGAATCGATACCGCCAATTGTGAGATGACTATTTTCTATTTGCAGGTGGTTCTTGATTGTGAACATGGTTTTGTATTTCCAGGTAGGATTTTAAATATATGAAATTGATGATTAATTATGGTTTATTAATGTATTAAGGGAATATTAGTTTTATCTATAGATGTCATGGAACAGGCGACGCCACTTTAACAAGAAAGCACCATTCGGATTCAAATTTATTATAGATATGGCTAACCATTCATTACACACCACTCAGTTATTTTGTGATTGTTCTTTTCAATTTCCATTGAATATTCCTTCCCATATGAACCAAATTTCATCGGTGTCAACAAAATGGGTATTCTGACACTCTTTCATTGCTTTTCGAAAAAGTCGTCTGTTTTTACTTTTATGTAGACATTCCGAATATCTCTTTTGTATTTATTTAGCGATTTTTAACGCCGCCGCAATCCGCCACAATTCCCCGCATGCGGCATAGCCTATAACCCAAATTAGTTCTCAACCATACTTAATTTTTGCTCTACTTAAAGGAGAAAAAACTTGGGACCAGTATTAAAATGTATATTATTCATTGACACGAATAGATTATAACAAAAGATAGTTAATCCGTCAGCAATTTAAAATAATCTTGCGGCACAATGTGTTGGAGAGATGGGCGTAAACAACGGATGCACTTTGCTATTAAGTTCAATTTCAGGCAATTCCTGAACGATACAACCATCTTCTACTTTTTTTGCTAATGATTTATTGATAAATTTGTTTCCTTTAGCCATACATTTATATATAAGTCATATAAAATATGAATGTTATTAATAAATAATAAAAATTGAATGGTAACGTGTAGAAATTAATTTGAGATGTTTTCGCCACCAGAAAATAATAAAAAGTCTCGAAATTATAGGCTTATTAATTAAAATAATACGTTGGTGTATAATATGATTCTGAATTATTAGCCGTTCGCTATCGTGGCAACACAGGCAACCACAACCTCGGATTTCGCTATCTTAAGGAAGAGTAACCACTTTCGATTTATAAGCCCACCGCCACTGGTAGGAATTTCAAAAGCGGTGGTTTGATTTTGCTCATTTACAATCGATCAGGAATGAAGCATAAAAGAATACATAAGGTTTTAAAGGAACAATATAAAGGATATCAGTAATTATTGATGCTAACATCAAGAATGAAGGACAAGCTCCATGCCGGAGAATATGAGATGAGTGAAGAGATTTGCCTCAGTTATGAGAAATCAGACTATAATAAAGTACGGATCTTAGCAGAAGCGCTTGACAAGAAGGGATATTCAATTTGGTGGGATCGTAATATTCATGGTGGAGAGCGATATGCCAGAGTTATTACAAAGAAATTGAACAATGCACAATGTGTTATTGTTTTATGGTCAAAGCATTCAGTTGAGTCAGATTGGGTGCTCGACGAAGCAGGACTGGCAAAAGATAAGCTCATTCCGATTTTGATCGATAAAGTGGATATCCCCCTAGGTTTTGGGCAGATCCATACAATCGATTTTTTGGATTGGCAGGAGACATTACCCAATACGAAGTTCAATCATTTATTGGAGTCAGTTAAAAAAATGATTGGTTCTCCTCCCGGTGGGCATGAACCAGAAAAAGAACGCATCGAGAAAAAAACTGTTACCAATACCATTGATATGAAATTTGCCTTAATTCCCAAAGGTGAATTCATGATGGGTTCGGAAGAATCTGGTTTTTCAAAACCCGTGCATACTGTGAAGATACGAACACCGTTTTATCTCGGAATATATCCAGTAACCCAGCGGGAATGGAATGCAATCATGGGGAATAATCCATCGATATTCAATGGCAATGACCTGCCGGTTGAGACTGTTTCATGGGATGATGCACAGGAATTTATTAAAAAACTCAATGAGAAAGAAAGTACAGATAAATACCGTTTACCTTCAGAGGCAGAATGGGAATATGCAGCTCGGGCAGGAACTACTACACGATATTCCTTTGGTGATGATGATTCAAAACTGGGAGAATATGCATGGTATAGTAAAAACTCGGGTGATAAGACACATCCGGTTGGCAGTAAAAAGGCAAATCCGTGGGGATTATACGACATGCATGGCAATGTATGGGAATGGGTGCAGGATGAATGGCATGATACCTATAACGGCGCTCCGAATGATGGAAGTGCATGGGAAGATGGAAGTGGCGCTAGTCGGGTGCTTCGTAGTGGCGGCTGTTTCTATCTTATCAAGAACTGTGGGTCGGCCAATCGCAACCACTACGATACGGGCTTCCGCGACCGCACCCTCGGGTTTCG